>NZ_JBHTSA010000075.1:0-40257 GCF_042795405.1 Streptomyces sp. NPDC056480
AATCTGGCGTTGATTTTTGGCACGCTGTTGAGTTCTCAAGGAACGGACGCTTCCTTTGTACTCACCCTCTCGGGCTTTCCTCCGGGCTTCCCTTCAGTCTTGCGTTTCCGACTCTATCAGATCTTTCCGATCCGATTTCCTCGGTGCTTTCCGGTCCCTTTTGTTTTCACTCCGGGGGCCTTTCGGCGGTTCCGACTTTATCAGAATCATTTCGGCCGACCTAATCGGTGGCTTTCTTGATTCGGATGAGAATCGGGGTGACTCCGTGGAATCGAATTCCCGACCGGAGTGAGTGAGACTCTACTTGATCGCTGCCGAACTGTCCAGTTCTAGGCAACCGTTTGAATCTACCTCCCCACGTCCGCCATGTCAATGGCTTTTGTGGGCACCGGAGGACACTAGCAGGTCAGCGGGGCCGAACGCACATCAGGCGGCGGTGGGGAGCTGCGCGCTGCGGTCGGGCTCCTCGAGGTCGCCCCGGTCGCCGGCGCGGGCGGCGCGGCCGCCGAGCACGTAGACGTAGGCGAGGAAGAGCAGCTCGGCGGCGATGCCGATGGTGATGCGGGCCCAGGTGGGCAGGTCGGACGGGGTGACGAAGCCTTCGATCAGGCCCGAGACGAAGAGGACCAGGGCCAGGCCGATGGCCATGCCGAGGGCGGCGCGGCCGCGTTCGGCCAGGGCTGCGCGGCGGGTGGTGGGGCCGGGGTCGATGACGGTCCAGCCGAGGCGGAGGCCCGTGCCTGCGGCGACGAAGACGGCGGTCAGTTCGAGCAGCCCGTGGGGAAGGATCAGGCCCAGGAACACGTCGAGGCGGCCCGCGGACGCCATCAGGCCGATGCCGACACCGACGTTCAGCATGTTCGTGAAGAGGATCCAGAGCACCGGGATGCCCAGGAAGGCGCCCAGGACCAGGCACATCGCGGCGGCCTGGGCGTTGTTCGTCCAGACCTGGGCGGCGAAGGACGCCGCGGGGTTGCTCGAGTAGTACGTCTCGTACTGGCCGCCCGGCCGGGTCATCTCGCGGAGGTCGGCCGGGGCGCCGATCGCGGCCTGGACCTCGGGGTGCGTACCGATCCACCAGCCGATGAGAACGGCGAGCAGGGCGGAGAGGACGGCGGTGGGGACCCACCAGTGGCGGGAGCGGTAGACGGCCGCGGGGAAGCCGGCGGTGAGGAAGCGGGCCGCGTCGCGCCACGAGGAGCGGCGGGTGCCGGTGACCGTGGCGCGGGCGCGGGCCACGAGCTGGGTGAGCCGGGCCGTGAGCATGGGGTCGGGGGCGCTCGACTGCACGATCGAGAGATGGGTGGCCGTGCGCTGGTAGAGGGACACGAGTTCGTCGGCCTCGGCTCCGGTGAGCTTGCCGCCCCGGCGCAGGAGGTGGTCGAGGCGTTCCCACTCGGCGCGGTGGGCGGTGACGTAGACGTCGAGGTCCATGATCGGCTGCTGCTCCAGGCATCGGCTGCGGACGGTTCCGTACTGCTGCGGCGCGCTGCGGGTCAGCTTGGCAGACTGGCGTTCGGAGGGGTCGGGAAGGTCGGAGAAGGGTGGGTGCCGTGAGTGATGTGGTGACCGGGGATGCCGTCGTACTGGGCCTGCAGCCCGCGCGGCTCCCGAGTCGGGCGTTGGCGGTGCTCATCGACCTGGCGGTGGTCTGGGCCGTGTATCTGCTGGTCATGCTCGGGCTCGCGGTCGCCACCGCGTCGCTCAACGAGGCGGCGGTGATGGCGGTGTCCATCGCCTCCTTCCTGCTCGTCCTGGTGGGGGCGCCGATCGCGGTGGAGACGCTGTCCCACGGGCGGTCGCTGGGGAAGCTGGCCTGCGGGCTTCGTGTCGTGCGGGACGACGGGGGGCCGATCCGGTTCCGGCACGCGCTCGTGCGGGGGGCGATGGGGGTCGTGGAGATCCTGATGACGTTCGGGGTCGTCGCCTGTGTCGCGTCGCTCGTGTCGGAGCGGGGGCGGCGGCTCGGGGACGTCTTCGCGGGGACGCTTGTCGTACGGGAGCGGATACCCGCGGCGCGGGTGCTCGCCGTGCCTCCGCCGCCGCCGTGGCTGGTGGGGCGTTTCGCCGGGCTGGACCTTTCGGCGGTGCCCGAGTCCCTGTGGCTGGAGATACGGCAGTACCTCACGCGGGCGCGTGAGCTGGACCCGGCGGTGGGGCGGCGGCTCGCGGAGCGGCTGGCCGACGAGCTGGTGGCGCGGACCGGGACGCCTCCGCCGCCGGGAGTGCCGGCCGACGCGTATCTGGCGGGGGTGGTCGCCGAGCGGCAGACGCGGGAGGCCCGACGGGCGTTCGGCTCCGCGGGAGTGCCCGGGGCGGCTGGGCCGGCGGGCGGGGCCGCGGTCGCGGGAGTGGCCGGGCCGACCGGCGTGGCCGGGGTGGCGGCGGCGGGTGGGGCGGCCGGGGCTGTGGGGATGCCGGCGCCGGGCTTCGCTCCTCCCGTCGCGCCTTCGCCGGTGGCCCCTCCGGCTGCCGCGCCGGTCGTCACCTCCCCCGTGGCCGATCGCCGGGAGGCCACGGCGCCGGCTACCGGGTTCGCTCCGCCCGCCTGATCGTCAGGGGAAGACCGACGGCGGGGTCTCCAGGGCTTCGAGTTCGATGCCGGGGGCCGCGAGGACCACGTCTCCGGCGATGTGGACGGTGTGCCGTTCGCCCGTGTCCAGGGCGCTGACCTGGTACTCGTCCACCATCAGGGGGCCGTTGTCAGTGGCGTGCGCTTCACTCTTCAGCAGGGCCCAGGACTGGTCGACCGTGAGGGGGGCGAGCACCGGATCCGTGATGGCGACGAGCCTGACACGGGTCTCGGGGGAATCGGGGGTGAGACGCAGGAGTCGCGTGAGCGCGACGAGGAACGCCGGGGACGTGCCGGTGAAGGCGTGGGCGCGCACATTGCCTTCGGTGGCGTGGGTTCCGGTGGGGTCCGTACGGACCCAGGTGACGCCGTCGAGGGCCGCACCGCGGACCTGCCAGCCGGCGGCGTGCACTTCGAGACGGATGGGGCGGCCGAGTTCGTCGACGGCCAGGTCGACGGAGCCCTGATGGTCGCCCGAGGGGGTGGTGACCTGTGAGACGTAGCGCCAGCCGGAGGGGCCGGGCGCGCAGTGGAAGTGTTCGTCACCGAGGGGGGTGTGGTCGTGCGGGTCATGGAGCGAATATCGGCCGCGGGGCATGGGTCGGGTCCTCGGGACGGGGGCTTCCGGGTGTGGGGGTGGGGCGTGTCCGGCTCTGAGGCAGGGCCTGTCCGGCTCTGATCCGCGTCGGACAGGCCCTGGGACGGGGCAGGCCCCCCGGCACGGGGGTGCGGGGGGCCTGCCTGTTTCCTCTACGGGTGTCCGGGACGGCGTCGCGTCAGCGCGCGGGCGCCGCCGGCCGGGGCATCAGTAGCGGTAGTGGTCCGGCTTGAACGGGCCCTCGACCTCGACGCCGATGTACGCGGCCTGCTCGGGGCGGAGGGTCGTCAGCTTGACGCCGAGGGCGTCGAGGTGGAGACGGGCGACCTTCTCGTCCAGGTGCTTGGGCAGCACGTAGACGTCGGTCGGGTACTCCTGCGGCTTCGTGTAGAGCTCGATCTGGGCCAGGGTCTGGTCCGCGAACGAGTTCGACATGACGAAGGAGGGGTGGCCGGTCGCGTTGCCCAGGTTGAGGAGGCGGCCCTCGGACAGCACGATGAGGACCCGGCCGTCGGGGTACGTCCAGGTGTGGACCTGCGGCTTGACCTCGTCCTTGATGATGCCCGGGACCTTGGCGAGGCCGGCCATGTCGATCTCGTTGTCGAAGTGGCCGATGTTGCCGACGATGGCCTGGTGCTTCATCTTGGCCATGTCCGAGGCCATGATGATGTCCTTGTTGCCGGTCGTGGTGATGAAGATGTCGGCCTTCTCCACGACCTCGTCCAGGGTCGTGACCTGGTAGCCGTCCATCGCCGCCTGGAGCGCGCAGATCGGGTCGATCTCCGTGACGATCACGCGGGCGCCCTGGCCGCGCAGGGACTCGGCGCAGCCCTTGCCGACGTCGCCGTAGCCGCAGACGACCACGGTCTTGCCGCCGATGAGGACGTCGGTGGCGCGGTTGATGCCGTCGATGAGCGAGTGGCGGCAGCCGTACTTGTTGTCGAACTTCGACTTCGTCACGGCGTCGTTCACGTTGATCGCCGGGAAGAGGAGGTCGCCGGCCTGCTGCATCTCGTACAGGCGGTGGACACCGGTGGTGGTCTCCTCGGTGACGCCGCGGATCTCGGACGCCAGCTGGGTCCACTTCTGCGGGTTCTCGCCGAGGGTGCGGTTGAGGAGACGGAGGATGTAGCCGTACTCCTCGCTGTCCGCGGTGGACGGGTCCGGGGCGGAGCCGGCCTTCTCGAACTCGACGCCCTTGTGGACGAGGAGGGTGGCGTCACCACCGTCGTCGAGGATCATGTTCGGGCCGCCGGTGGGCGAGTTCGGCCAGGTGAGGGCCTGCTCGGTGCACCACCAGTACTCCTCGAGGGTCTCGCCCTTCCAGGCGAAGACCGGGACGCCCTGCGGGTTCTCCGGGGTGCCGTTCGGGCCGACGGCGATGGCCGCGGCGGCGTGGTCCTGGGTGGAGAAGATGTTGCAGGACGCCCAGCGGACCTCGGCGCCGAGGGCGACCAGGGTCTCGATGAGGACGGCGGTCTGCACGGTCATGTGCAGGGAGCCGGTGACGCGGGCGCCGGCGAGGGGCTGCTGCTCGGCGTACTCGCGGCGGATCGACATCAGGCCGGGCATCTCGTGCTCGGCGAGGGTGATCTCCTTGCGGCCGAAGGCGGCCAGGGAGAGGTCGGCGACCTTGAAGTCCTGATGGGCGACAGTCGTCATGACTGAGCTGCTCCTCGTGTGTTCGCGTGCGAGGGTCGGTTGGGACGCCGGGCACCACGGAGGCTCCCTGGACACACGAATGCCCGGGCTTTCCACGGTGCCGTCGTCGGAGGCCCTCTCTCCCTCGGCCGGTCCGCGAGGACCGCCCGACCGCCATCAGCAGCGACGTCTGGCTGGTCACGAATCTACACCGGTCGGTGGGGCGGGCCACAGTCCGCATCGGGCCGCGGGGCGGTATCGGAGGGCCGTACATACGCACGAGACCCCCGTGACCAGGGGGTCTCGGGGGTCTCGTGGAGGGGTGGGTGGGGGCCGTCCGTTTCGGTGGCCACCGGGCCGGTGCCGTCAGTGGTCGTCGGCGTCCGGGGTCTTCGTCAGGTCGGTACCGGTCGAGGGGGCCGGCTCCTTGTAGATGTCCGGCTCCAGGTAGATGACCCGGGCGATCGGGACGGCGGCGCGGATGCGCTCCTCGGCGGCGTTGATGGCGTTCGCGACCTCGTCGGCCGAGTCGTCGTGCTGGACGGCGATCTTGGCGGCGACGAGGAGCTCCTCGGGGCCGAGGTGGAGCGTACGCATGTGGATGAGGCGGGTGACGGTCTCGCCGTCCACGACCGCGGCCTCGATCCGCTTGACCTCCTCGGTGCCCGCGGACTCGCCGAGGAGCAGCGACTTCGTCTCGGCGGCCAGCACGATCGCGATGACGATCAGCAGCACGCCGATGCAGAGGGTGCCGATGCCGTCCCAGACGCCGTCGCCGGTCAGCAGCGCGAGACCGACACCGCCGAGCGCGAGGATGAGGCCGACGAGCGCGCCCAGGTCCTCCAGGAGGACGACGGGCAGCTCCGGGGCCTTGGCCCGGCGCACGAACTGCGTCCAGGTGAGGCCGCCGCGGATCAGGTTCGATTCCTTGATGGCGGTACGGAAGGAGAAGGACTCGGCGATGATCGCGAAGACGAGGACGCCGACCGGCCAGTACCAGGCCTCGATCGGGTGCGGGTCCTTGATCTTCTCGTAGCCCTCGTAGATGGCGAACATGCCACCGACGGAGAAGAGCACGATCGAGACGAGGAAGGCGTAGATGTACCGCTCGCGGCCGTAGCCGAAGGGGTGCTGCGGAGTCGCCTCGCGCTGCGCCTTCTTGCCGCCGAGGAGCAGCAGGCCCTGGTTGCCGGAGTCGGCGAGGGAGTGGACGCTCTCCGCGAGCATCGACGACGAACCACTGAAGAGGAACGCCACGAACTTGGCTACGGCGATCGCCAGGTTGGCGGCGAGTGCCGCCACGATCGCCTTGGTTCCGCCTGACGCGCTCATGGGTGTACGTGGTCCCTTCGTCGATGCACCGGCTCTGTCGCCGCGGTTCGGCCGGTCATTGTCGCATCAGGCCACGACGGTGGCGCGAAAGACCGTCCCCGTACCGGAGAGTTCGGTCTTCTCGCCCGCGGGCACGAAGACGGATTCACCGGCGGCGAGGGTCGCGTCGCCCGCCTTCGGGCTGCCCGCGACGGCGAGCAGGATCTGCGGGGTGGGGCTCGTCAGGTCGGTCGGGGCCGCGCCCTCCGGCCGTACGAGACGGGAGAGGCGGAACTCGTCGATCGGGGTGTCGTAGACCTCCTCCCCCGACGGCGAGGCCTCGGGGCGCAGGACGGCCGGTTCGGTCGGCTCGAAGCGGACCACGCGCAGGAGTTCGGGAACGTCGATGTGCTTGGGGGTGAGTCCGCAGCGCAGCACGTTGTCGGAGTTGGCCATGATCTCGACGCCGAGGCCCGAAAGGTAGGCGTGCGGGACGCCCGCGCCCAGGTAGAGGGCCTCGCCGGGCTGGAGCGTGATCCGGTTGAGGAGCATCGCGGCGATGACGCCGGGGTCGCTCGGGTAGTGGTGGGCGAGGCTCGCGTACGGGGCGTGGTCACCGCCGAGACGGTCCGCGGCCGCGGCCGCCTCCGCCACGGTGTCCGCCATCTCGTCCGGGTCGGCGGTCAGCAGCGCCGTCAGGACCTCGCGCAGCGCGGCCTCTTCGGGGTGGGCGTGCAGCAGGTCGACGTACGGCTTGAGCGAGTCGACGCCGAGCGCGGCGAGCAGGTCCGCGGCCTCGACGGGCGCGCGGAATCCGCACAGACCGTCGAAGGGGGTGAGCGCGCAGATCAGCTCGGGCTTGTGGTTGGCGTCCTTGTACGTGCGGTGCGGGGCGTCGACGGGGATGCCCGCGGCTTCCTCCGCCGCGTAGCCGGCCTGCGCCTGGGCGAGGTCGGGGTGGGCCTGGAGGGAGAGCGGGGCGCCGGCGGCGAGCACCTTCAGCAGGAACGGCAGGCGCGGGCCGAACTTGTCGACGGAACGCTCCCCCAGTTCGCGTACGGGGTCGGCGTCGATCAGCGCGTTCAGCGAGCCGCGATCGGTGCGGGAGGGGGCGCCGGGGTGGGCGCCCATCCACATCTCGGCCTGGGGCTCGCCGGTCGGGGCGACGCCGAGCAGCTCCGGGATGGCCGTCGTGGATCCCCAGGCGTAGGGGCGAACGGTGTTGACGAGGCGGTCCATGGTGCCTGCCAGCTCCTCGGGGTGGTGACGGATGGTGAGGTGAGGGGTGTCGGGAGACAGGTGACAGGGGGCGGGTGACGGGTGGGTTACAGGGTGGTGGACGGGGGTCTGTTGGTCCGGGGGCCGTTAGCCCGGTGGCTGTTCGTCCCGGGGGCCGTTCGTCCCGGGGGCCGTTCGTCCGGGGGCCGTTCGTCCGGGGGCTGTTCGTCCCGGGGGCTGTTCGTCCGGGGCTGTCGGGTCTGTGGGTTGTGCGGGGTGGGTTTGTCTGCGGGTGCTCTCGGAGCCGGGCGGGTGGGCTTGTTCGCGGTGCTCTCGGAGCCGGCCGGGCCGGTGGGCTTGTTCGCGGTGCTCTCAGAGCGCCGTGCGGCCCGGGGTCGCCAGGGAGAGGTAGACCGCCGCGAAGTCGGTCACCGCGAGCAGTTCCGCCAGGGTCTCCAGGTCACCACCTTCCTCCGGTTCCAGCTCGCTGATCGCCGTCTCGTGGCTCAACGCCAGTTCGCGTGCCGCGTGGGCGGCGGTCAGACCGTCCGACGGGCGGTCCCTCAACAGGACCACCCGGGCGCGGAGGGCCTGAGGCTCGTCCACCCGGTCGCGGAAGAAGTCCTCGGGGTCCGCGCCCGCCGCGTAGTCACCCGCGAGGAGGACCCCGTGGGCCGGGAGGGCCTCCGGGAGTTCCGCCGCGAGCGCCGGCAGACCCGCGAGCTCCGCCAGGACCGCGGCGAACCTGCGGCCCGCCGGGCCCGCGGCCGCGCCCTCCGTCCAGATCAGCGGCAGCGTGTCCGCGAGCTCGGCGGCGAGCGTCTTCGCCGGGTTGCTGTACGTGGCGATGGCCGGGCCGCAGCGCTCCGCCGTACGGTCCAGCCGGTCGGCGACCTTCTCCAGGGCCTCGGGCGGGGCCTCCAGGAGACCGACCCGGTCGAGCAGCATGAGCAGCGGGGTGAACAGGGCCCACAGGGTGCCGGGGCTCGCCGCGATGTTCTCGGCGTACTCGTTCGGGGCCTCGTTCGGGGCGCTGGCCATCGGCACGAACAGACCGCGCGAGCCGCTGACCGTCTCGGTGAGGGGCGAGGCCTTGGGGGCCACGGCGACGACGGTGATCCCCCGGCGGTACGCCTGCTCCGCGAGGAGCGCCAGGCCCGGTTCGGAGCCGTCCGTCGTCGGCAGCAGCAGGAGGTCCACCGAGCCCGCCCAGCCGGGCAGCGCCCAGCGCAGGGCGCCCGCGGCGGGGGCCACGCCGGTCGGCTGGAGGCGTACGACGGGTGCCGAGGCTCCCGCCAGGGCGCCGATCAGGTCGGCGACGGCCGCGGCGGCGGTGCCCGGGCCGGCCACGAGTACCGCGCGGGGGCGGCCCTCGGGATGCAGGTCCGCGATGCCGGCCTCTGCGGCGTGCCTCGCCGCCGTCCTTACCCGGGCGCCGGCTTCGGCGGCGCCGCGGAGCAGGCCGCGGCGGTCTGCCAGGGCGAGGTCGTCCGGGGCGTCGAGGAGGGTCTCGTCGAGCATGGGGCGGGTGCCTCCGGTCGCGTCGTCGTCGCGGGGCCCTTGGCGGGCCGCTGAGCGTGCCTTGTGGTGCGGGGCCCTTGGCGGGCCGCTGAGCGTGCCTTGTGGTGCGGGCACCTTCTATGGTGCGGGGCTTGCGGTGCGGGTGCGGGGTTGTGCGGGTACTTGTGGTGCGCCCGGCCTTCCGGCCGGGCTTGTCTGTTCCCACCCGCACCACCCGTTCAGGTGGGAGGGCAGAGGTGCGGGCTTTCCCGTGGGGGGTGCTCGCCGTTGGCGGCGGACCCTCCGGGGGCGCCCCTCCGGGAAGGGCGAGGGCTCGGGCGGAAGCGGGGCTCGGGCTGGGGCGGGGTGGGGTGGGGCTGGGGTGGAGGCGGGGTGAGCGCGGGCTGGGCGTCGGGTGCCGTGCGGGCCCGGCGGTCGGCGGTTGCGGGCCGGGCGGTCGGCGGTTGGGGGTCGGGGGTCCGGTGCCGTGCTGGCAGGGCGGGCAGGGAGTCGGACGCCGGGCGGGCCGTGCGGTCGGGGGTAGGGGCGTCCGGTGCCGTGCCGGTAGGACGGGCAGAGAGTCCGGTGCCTTCGGGCCGGGCGGTCGAGGGTCCGGTGCCTTGCGGGCCGGGCGGTCGGGGCGTCGGGTGGCGTGCGGGCCAGGCGTCGGGGGCCGTGCTGGCAGGGCGGTCAAGGGGTCCGGTGCCGTTCCGGTGGCGAGCGCCTTGGGCCGTGTGGCTCGGTCGGGCGGCCGGCGCGGCGTGGGCGGCCAGGTCCCGTGACGTAGGGCTCTGGCTTCGGCCCCTGTCATGCGACGCGGGCCGGGGCCTTCCATTGCCTTGCCGTGCCGGCCGGGGTCCGTACCCTGCGGCGTGGACCGGGGCTCGGGTCGTACGGACCGAGTCCCGTGCCATGCCGGCCGGGACTCCGGGCCTCTGGCTCTGTGCCGCGTGGCGGGGAGCCGAGGTGCGGCGCGGGCCCGAGGCATTGCCGTACGGGCCAGGTCCTGTCCCCGTGCGACCCGAGCCCTTGCCGTGCGGGCCCGGGTCCGGTCCTCGTTCGTGGCATGAGGCCGGATCCGTGCCGTACTTCCGGTTCCGTTCCCCTGTGGCGCGAGCCGGCAGGGGAGGTCGTCGTCGGTCCACGGCTGCCGTGCCCCGCTTCGCGCCATCAGGTCGCTCGGGCTCCGTGTCGCCGGGCCTGCTTACGGGCGGCGGGCCTCGTCCGTCAGGAGGACCGGGATGTTGTCGCGGACCGGGTAGGCGAGGCCGCAGTCGGGGCTCGTGCAGATGAGTTCGGGGGTCTCGTCCGCCGTGCGGTCGTTCAGTGGAGCGTGGCACGCGGGGCAGGCCAGGATCTCCAGGAGGCCGGCTTCGAGCGGCATGGGGTGTCCCTTCGAACAAGCGGTTTCGGGCCAGGTCAGCCTACCGCCGGGGGACGGGGGGCGCCCCGTTCCCCGGCGGTGGATGGCGCGTGGGGGTCAGACCGTGGTGCGGACCAGGGTCAGGACCTCGTCGCGGATCCTCTCCATCGTCGCCTCGTCGCGGGCCTCGACGTTGAGGCGCAGCAGCGGCTCCGTGTTGGAGGCGCGGAGGTTGAACCACCAGTCCCGCGCGGTCACCGTCAGACCGTCGAGGGTGTCGAGGGTGACGTCCCCGTTCTCGTACGCCGCCTTGACCTTGGCCGCGCTGGCCTTCTGGTCCGCGACCGTCGAGTTGATCTCGCCCGAGGAGGCGTAGCGGTCGTACGCGGCCACCAGGGCCGACAGGGCGCCCTCCTGGCCGCCCAGGGCCGCCAGGACGTGGAGCGCGGCCAGCATGCCCGTGTCCGCGTTCCAGAAGTCCTTGAAGTAGTAGTGCGCCGAGTGCTCGCCGCCGAAGATCGCTCCGGTCTTCGCCATCTCCTCCTTGATGAAGGAGTGGCCGACCCGCGTGCGGACCGGCTCGCCGCCCTGCTCGCGGACGACCTCCGGCACCGACCACGAGGTGATCAGGTTGTGGATGATCGTTCCGCCGGGGTGCTTCGCGAGCTCGCGGGCCGCCACCAGGGCCGTGATCGCCGACGGCGAGACCGGCTCGCCGCGCTCGTCCACGACGAAGCAGCGGTCGGCGTCGCCGTCGAAGGCCAGCCCGAGGTCGGCGCCCTCGGCCAGGACGCGGGCCTGGAGGTCCACGATGTTCTTCGGGTCCAGCGGGTTCGCCTCGTGGTTCGGGAACGTGCCGTCGAGCTCGAAGTACATCGGGACCACGTCGAGCGGCAGGCCCTCGAAGACCGTGGGGACCGTGTGGCCGCCCATGCCGTTGCCCGCGTCCACCACGACCTTGAGGGGGCGGATCGCCGTCAGGTCCACCAGGGACTTCAGGTACTGCGCGTAGTCCTCGAGGGTGTCGCGGTGGGTGACCGTGCCCGGGGTCTCCGCCGCTTCCGGCGCGCCGGTCTCCGACCAGGCCTCCGCGAGTTCCCGGATGTCCGCGAGGCCGGTGTCCTGGCCGACCGGGGCGGCGCCCGCGCGGCACATCTTGATGCCGTTGTACTGGGCCGGGTTGTGCGAGGCGGTGAACATCGCGCCGGGCAGGTCGAAGCTGCCGGAGGCGAAGTACAGCTGATCGGTGGAGCAGAGTCCGATCAGGGTGACGTCGGCGCCGAGGCGGGCCGCGCCGCGCGCGAAGGCGTCCGCGAGGCCGGGCGACGAGGGGCGCATGTCGTGGCCGATGACGATCGCGTCCGCGTCCGTCACCCGTACGAAGGCGGCACCGAAGAGCTCGGCGAGCGACTCGTCCCACTGGTCGGGCACCACTCCGCGGACGTCGTACGCCTTCACGATCTGCGACAGATCGGCAGTCACGGATCCACCCTCCTGAGTTCTCGGCACGCGTGTGCGGCGCGTGTACAGAACGCCAAAACTACCCGGAGCGGGGAGGGCGGACGCGGACGGTGGCCGGTTGCGCTCAGTTGTCGGGGGAGCGGAGCACTCTCAGGTGCCCTCTGCGGCCGACCTCCATGGGGTCTCCGCCACGGCCTCCGCCGCCCTTGCCGCCGGCCTCGGCCGCGCGTTCCTGGGGGCGGGCCGCCTCCCGTACCGCGTTGGCCAGGGCTTCGAGGTCGTCGCCGCTGGGGCGGGGCGGGGCGGAACCGTCGGTGAGCCGCACGACCTCCCACCCTCGTGGGGCGGTCAGGCGCTCGCTGTGCGGGGCGCACAGGTCGTAGCAGTGGGGCTCGGCGTAGGTGGCGAGCGGGCCGAGGACCGCAGTCGAGTCGGCATAGACGTACGTCAGTGTCGCGACGGCAGGGCGGCCGCACGCAGTGCGCGAACAGCGACGTACAGGGCTCACGACGTTGGACGGTACCGCACTCTTGAGCGGGCCGCGACGACTCTCCCTCAGGTCACTCCACCGTGTCGCGCTGTGACCTCCGCCACCCCCCTTCGAGTGGCGACCACTCCGACCTGCACGGGAGGGGGCACAAGGGTGTGGCGCCGGGAGCCGATCCGGACACTCGGGGGTCTGGATCCGGTCAACCACGGCCAGATGGCCGATCGCGAGTGGCCCCCGAATCGGGCGGCCTGTCGGCCGGAACGCTCAGGTTTCGACAGGGCGTGGAGTGGTGCTGCCGGGACGCCCGGGAAGGTGGCGAGGACGCGCCACAGTGCGCGGGCACCGTTGAGGGTTACGCTGCGTCAGTGATGGACAGTCCTGTGCCGCCGAGCCCCCCGCACCACTCCACGGAGCCCCCGGCGGAGCCCCGGGTGCGTCGCCGCGACCGGCACGGCCGCGGGATGCGGGGACCGGTCGCCCCGCCGCAGGTGCCGCTCTCCGCGAGCCGGGCCGATACCTTCCGCGATCTCGTCCTCGACTCGGTGGAGCGTCTCGAACGGCGCTGGCCGCAGCTCGCCGACGTCGAGTTCCTCGTGATGGAGGTGCCGCCGGCGGTGCCGGGCGAGACGGTGCCGCTGGGCGGTTCGGCGCCCGCCGAGAAGAACGATCCCGCCCGGGTGGTCGTCTACCGGCGGCCGGTCGAGATCCGCTCCAAGAACCGGGACGAGCGGGCGCTCCTCGTCCACGAGGTCGTCGTGGAGCAGGTCGCCGAGCTGCTCGGGCTCTCCCCCGAGTCGGTGGATCCCCGGTACGGGCAGGACTGACCCGCCCCGGCAGGACCCGGCTCCTCCTGGGGGACCGATGGGGCCGTCTCACCCGGAGGACACGTTTCCCACGTACGGGGAGCTTTCCCACGTACGGGGAGCTTCCCCCCGCACGGGGAGCGCTTCCCCCCGCACGGCGAGCTTTCCCCCGCACGGGCCGCGGCTGTCCGCCGCCCGGGACCGGGCGGGCCCGCCCGGTCCCGGCCGACCTCGCTCCTCGCTCCTCGCCCCTAGTCCAGGACCCCCAGGTCCTGGCGGGCCGACGGGACCTCGACCGTGCCCCGGTCGTCCACGAAGGTCTGGACCGTGAACATCGGGGTGCCGTCCAGTGGCACCGCCAGCGTCCTCGACGCGTACACCTTGCCGCCGGAGACCGGCTCGACGGTCAGCGCGTAGGAGCCCTTGAGGCCCTCGGGGACCAGGTCGGTCAGGGCCGTCGTCGTGCCCTCCTTGACCGTGACCGTCTTCGTCACGGGCGTCCCGCCGCCGGACCCCGCCGAGGCGGTGACCTTCACCTGCGCCGCCGCGCCGACGGCCGTCAGGGCCAGCGTCGTCCCCTTGGCCCGGTTGTCGGCGACCGTCGCGCGGGCGGAGATCGCCCCCGTCGCCGGTACGAAGGCGACCTCGGTGTCGTCCCCCTTGCCGCGGACCACCCGGAGGGCGGCCACGACCGGCGCGGCCTTCTTCGGGTCGCTCGGGCTGAGCATCAGCGAGCCCACCTCGCCGCGGGTGAGGTCCGGCAGCTCGATCGCGGCCGTCATCCCCGACTTCACGTGAAGGGAGCGGGCGCTCGCCGGGACGATGGTGCCGTTCCGGCTGACCAGCTGGATCTTCAGGTCGGCGTCGTCCTCGCCCGGGACGAAGGCCACCAGGCGTACGGAGGTGGCGTCGGCCGGGATGCCGGGGAGCACGGCGGTGCCGGCGGGGTCGGCCGAGGCCGCCAGCCAGTCGCTGCCGAGCTTCTCGTCGGCGGAGGCGATGGCCGCGCCGACCCGGCCGCTGCGGGTGGTGACGTGGACGGTGACGGACTGCTGCGGGGCCTCGCCCGTGAGGGTGGAGAGCAGGACGGGGACCGTGGAGCGGGCGGGGACCGGGATGCCCTCGGTGAACTGGGACTTGAGGACGCCCTCGGGGCCGTACAGCTCGATGTCGGCGACGGCGGCGGTGTCGTCGGGGTTGGTGAGGTGGACGTAGTCCTGGCGTTCCTTGGCGGTGGAGGCCGCGGGGAACCAGAAGTCGGTGTCGGGGGCGCCGCAGCTGAGGCCGAGGAGGCCGCGGGCGCCGCCCGCCGGGACGACGGTGGTCTGCTGGACGGTCCAGCCGGGGGCGAGGGTGCCGGTCGCCGCGCCGGTGAGGGCGGGTGCGGCGGGGCCGTTCACCTCGACGGTGACGGGCTTGCCGGGGGCGGTGACGGTGGCCGGGGCCTTCGGGGCCTTGGCCTTCTTGCCGCCCTGGGTGGCGCCGCCTGAGGTCGTCGTGCTCGCGGCGGGGCGCAGCTGCGCGGTGGCCGGGGCGGGCTTGCCGGCCGTACCGGAGCCGCCCGCGCCGCCCTTCGCCGCGTCCGTGCCACCGCCGCTGAGCGGGGTGTACGAGGTGTAGAGGGTCTCGGCGACCTCGGAGGTGCTGGGCACCGGGCAGGCCAGGCCCGCGCGCTCGACCGGCAGTCGGGTGGGGGCCTTGGCCTGGGGGGCGGCGGTGCTTCCCGGGGCGGTGAGGGACGCGAAGCCGGTGACGGCGGCGAGCGCCGTGGCACCCGCGATCAGGGAGAGGGTCGTGCGCTTCACTGGTTGCTGCTCCCGTCGGGACGCTGCTCGGTCTCGTGGCCCTGGGGGTGCCCGTAGCCGTAGGTGTACGGGTCGTACTGCTGCGGGTCGTACTGCTGCTGCTCGTAGCCCTGCTGGCCGTACTGCGCCTGCTGGGGGTCGTACTGCTGCGGGTCGTAGCCCTGGTCGGCGTACGGCTGCTGCTGGTCGTACTGCTGCGGCTGCTGCTCGTAGCCCTGCTGGGGGTACGCGTACGGCTGCTGCTGGTACGGGTCGGCCGCGTACTCCTGGTAGTAGCCCTGCTCGGCGTACGCCTGGGGCTGGGGCTGCTCCTGGTGGCCGCCCTGCGGCTGTTCCTGGGCCTGGGCGTAGGCGGGGTCGTAGCCGCCGTCCCACTCCTGGGGCTCCTGGGTCTGCTGCTCCGGGATCCCGGTGGTCTCCGGCGCCGGGTCGTGCCCCCCGGTCTCGGCGGCATCGCCCTCCGCCTCGGCCTCCGCGGCGGCGCGCAGGCGGCGGGCGCGGCGGCCGTCGCCCTCGGTCGCCTGGGCGGGGATGGCGAGCTCCTCCTCGGGCAGGTCGTCGTCGATCTCGCGGCGCCGGCCGGGCAGGGCGAGGACGAGGAGGACGACGGCGAGGCCGACCTGGGCCCAGATCCACGCCGTGTGGGTGAGGGGCTGGTCGTACGTGAGGTCGAGGCGGCCGGCCTGGGCGGGGAGCTCGAAGCCCTGGGCCCAGCCGTCGACGGTGGTGCGGGTCAGCTCCTTGCCGTCGAGGGTGGCGGTCCAGCCCTCGTCGGCGCGGTCGGCGAGGCGCAGGACGCGGCCGGCGGGGCCGGCCGGGATCTCGGTGTGCGCCTCGACGGGGCCGGCGGCGACGGCGACCGGGGCGGTCGGCGCCTTGGCGGAGTCCGCGGTCCCCTGGGTCGCGCCGTCCGCGGTCTTCGCCGCCGGCGGGACGATCATGACGCGGGCGATCTCGCGGTCCACCCGCCAGAGCGCGCTGCCGTCGAGCTGGCTGAGGCGGCTGAGTCCGGGGGTGGAGTCGAGGACGCGGCTCATCTGGCGCGGTGCCCCGTCCCGTACCAGGACGTAGCGGATCGCGTAGCCGCTGAGCTGCTCGGTCTGGTCGGCGCCGGAGCCGGCGACCAGGTGGGCGACGACGTCGTCGAGACGGGGGGCGTCCTCGGCGGCCGCGTTGAGTTCGGCGTCACCGAGGCGGACGCCTGAGCCGCGGACCAGGGTGTACGTGACCTCGCCCGGCGAGGTGCCGCCGAGGACGAGGGTGCGGGGCTGGTCGCGGGTGCCGGACTCCTCGGCGACGAACGCCGGGACCTGGACCGGGTCGCGGCGCGTCAGCGGGCCGTCGGCGCCGGCGATCATCCAGCCGACGGCGGCGACGGCGGGGCCGACGGCGCAGGCGAGGGCGATCAGGGCGGCGACGGGCTGGCGCCAGCCGAAGCCGTGGGCGGCGACGCGGCTGCGGCCGCCCTCGGCGCCGATCATGCCGGCGGCGATGAGCGCGGCGCCGTAGACGAGGGTGGCGGGTCCGGCCCAGCCGGTGCCGCCCGCGCCGTTGGACAGGGCGGCGAAGAGGAGGCCGGCGAGGCCGGCGGCCCAGGCGGCGCGGACGGCGAGCTGCCGCTCCTCGCGCAGCAGCCCGGCCAGGCCGGCGAGGACCAGGCCGGCAAGGAGGAGGCCGCCGGTGGTGCCGGGGCCGCCGGGGCTGGTGCCGAGCAGGTCGAGCGCGGTGGCCGTGCCCGTACGGATGTCGAGGCCGGCCTCGCGCAGGAACGCGGCCGGGTCGGAGAGCAGGGTCAGCGACCAGGGGGCGAGGACGAGGAGCGGGGTGCCGACGGCGGCCAGGAAGCGCAGCCCGTACGCGGTGATGTCGGAGCGGCGTACGACGAGCACACCGAGGCCGAGGAGCACGGCGAGCGGCCAGACGACCGGGGTGAACGCGGTGGCGAAGGTCAGCAGGAAGGTGTACGCCCAGGTGGCGCGCCAGCTGCCCCGGTCCGGCCGGTTGAAGCCGTGGGCGGCGACGGCGGCGCGGGCCGTCAGCGGGAGCAGGATCGCGAGGACCGCGGTGCCGAGCCGGCCGGTGGCGAGGGCCCCGGTGGCGGCGGGCAGGAACGCGTACGCGATGGCGCCCCAGGCGCGCAGGAGCCGGGACTCGACGATGCCGCGGGCGGCGAAGTACGCGGTGAAGCCGGCGAGCGGGACCGAGCAGACGAGCAGCAGGGTCAGCGCGGTGGAGGTGGAGCCGAGGAAGAGCGCGGAGAGCGCGGCCAGGACGGCGAGGTACGGCGGGGCGGTCTGGGTGCCGCCGGTGCCGAGGGCGTGCCAGCCGTCGGCGTACCGCGACCAGAGCTCGGAGACGGTGTCGGGCGCGGGCAGCAGGGCGCCGCCGGCCAGCGCGCCGCCGGCGAAGAGGTTGCGGGAGGCGACCAGGGAGATGAGGAGCAGAAGGGCGAAGAGGACCGGGCCGGGCTTGCGGGCGATCTTCTTCAGCCGGGCGAACTGCTCGACCTCCAGGTAGTCGGCGTCGTCGCCGCCGGGTCCGGACTCGACGACGCCGTGGCGGGAGCCGCCGGAATCGGCCTCGGAGCCGCCGAAGTTGGCGGTGAACTGTTCGACGGCGGCGCGGACGGTGGCGCCGGGCGGCGGGAACAGCGGGCGGAGTTCGTTCGCCGGGACGACGGGGTTCTTGCGGCGGCTGCGGGCGGCGAGGATCTTCTCGGGGCGCAGCAGGGTGGCGAGGAGGCCCATGACCTCGTCGACGGCCTGCCCGGGGACCTTGCCGACGAGATAGGCGAGGGTGCGGAGCAGGGTGCTGACGATCAGCCGGAGGAAGACGTACGGGAGGGCGGCGCCGCGGCTGTTGGCGAGGAGGGTGTAGACGGCGCCGGCCTTGTCGACGCGGTGCGGGTTGGCGGCGGTGCGTCCGGCGCAGTCGACGGTGCGGCGCTCGCGGGCGGAGGCCTCGGCGTGCCGGAGGACGGCGTCGGGGGCGATCAGGACGCGGTGTCCCGCGGAGTGGGCGCGCCAGCACAGGTCGACGTCGTCGCGCATGAGGGGCAGGCGGCGGTCGAAGCCGCCGAGCTCCTCGAAGACGTCGCGGCGGACGAGCATGCCGGCGGTGGAGACGGAGAGGACGGAGCGGACCTGGTCGTGCTGGCCCTGGTCCTGCTCGCGGCGGTCGAGTCCGGTCCAGCGGCGGCCGCTGCGGGCGATGGAGACGCCGGTCTCGAGCAGCTGCTTCCGGTCGTACCAGCCGCGCAGCTTGGGGCCGATGACGGCGGCGTCCGCGTCGGAGTCGGCCACGCGCAGGAGTTCGGCGAGGGCGCCGGGCTCGGGGGCGCAGTCGTCGTGGAGCAGCCAGAGCCACTGCACCGGTTCGCCGTGCGGGAGTTCGGGGAGGTCGTACGCCTCGTCGTTCCAGCTCCGGCTGACCGGGTCCCAGCCGCTGGGGCGCTTCAGATAGGGGAGGTCCTCGGGTCCGAGCACGGGCGCGGTGCGGGCGGCCTCCTCGACGGCGGCACCGAAGCCGGTGCGGCGGGCGAGATGGAGGACGCGGTCGGCGCCGATGCCGTCGGCGAGGAGCTGCGCCGAGTCGTCGGCGCTGCCGGTGTCGGCGGCGACCACGTTCTGCACGGGGCGTTCCTGGGCGAGCAGCCCGGCGAGGGCGTCCGGCAGCCAGCGGGCACCGTCGTGGGTGACGAGCACGGCGGTGACGACGTGTCGCGGAAACTCAGGAGTTGAGGACATCGAGCTACGGGCCCTCCGGCCGGGGTCGCCCCGCGGGGGGCGTGGGAAGCGTCTCGGACGGAGGCCCACACTAACGGCTGCACGCGGAGCGGTCCGCCGCCGCTGTGGACAGAGCGGGAGGAAGGGTTTCTCGCGACGCGCGCGGAGTTTCCCTCGGTACGGGCGGAGGGGCGCGGCTCCCGGCAGCGGACGGCCCGCGCCCCGACAGCGCCCTTCGCGTCTCCCGACACGCGGAACGGTCCGCCTCCTGGGGATGAACCACAGGTGGCGGACCGTTCTCGGTGGACCGCGTGTTCTCGGTGTGCGCGCCCCGGCGGGCGGGGGCCCGGGAGGCTTCGCGCGGGCCCGGGAGGCTTCGCGCTTCGCGCGGGCCCGGGAGGCTTCGCGCGGTTCGGGCGGCGGTTCAGACCGCGGCCTTCTTCAGGCGGCGCCGCTCGCGCTCGGAGAGACCGCCCCAGATGCCGAACCGCTCGTCGTTCTGCAGGGCGTATTCGAGGCATTCGGAGCGGACCTCGCAGGCAAGGCATACCTTCTTGGCCTCTCGGGTCGAGCCGCCCTTCTCGGGGAAGAAGGACTCAGGATCGGTCTGGGCGCACAGCGCGCGCTCCTGCCAGCCGAGTTCTTCGTCCGCGTCCTCGACCAGCAGTTCCTGGAACAACTCGGTCATGTGCGCCCCTCGTCTGTTCTGTGCGTCCCCGTGGTCTTGCCGTTGCGAACCCGGCCGAACGACACGAGTGAAATTACAAGTTCGTGCTCTGCGCGAGTCAAGCCGAGATCTGCTATTGGGCCTCGTATTCACTCTGCGGAACCAAGCGTATGCGGAAAGTGTTCAAATCACCAAAAAACGAGACACATGCCACCGGCCTGGGTGCACCGTGCGCGACCCTTCACAAGGGAGGACGTCCGAGACTTGGATCTTGTTGCGATCCAGCCATGGAAGCGACCCGGATCACAGTCCGATCACGGACCCGCCGGGATCCGCGTGGTGACCGAGCGTGGTCGATCACGCGGGCGCCGCCATGTTTACGGGCACAGTTGAAGCGCCATCTCTCCTGGTCCGCGGCTGAACAAACCTTTCTCCGCGCACTGTAACCGGATGAGGTGAAACATTACCCCCAAATCGGGCATTGGGTTGACAGTCGGGTGTTGTTCCGGCCACCTTTGGTGGCATGCCAGCGACCGCAGCGCTCTCCGCGACCCACAGCCGTGGGTTCCGCAGCGCTGTCCAGGCGCGCTGTTGCTGTTGCTGTCCCAGCTGTTGATGCCGTAGAGCTCCAGCTTCTCCCCCAGCGTCACCCTGCGTCACTCGCGTCACCTTTTCTCCGTGACCCCCACCGCTTCTGTTTCTGCTGAGGAACCACCCCACCCATGAACATGGACAGCGACCTTCAGATCGCCGGCGACATCCTCGAGGTCCCGCACCTCCTCCAGCCCGAGCGCGCCCACCCCCGGACGGTGGCCGAGTTCGCCGGCCTGGCCCGCTCGATCGCCGACGACCGCGCCCAGTGGGCCCCGTACGTCGAGTACGACGCCACGACCCGCTGGTACCACCGGCTCCGCACCGGCCCCGGCTACGAGGTGTGGCTGCTCTCCTGGGTGCCCGGCCAGGGCAGCGGGCTCCACGACCACGGCGTCTCCTCCGGCGTACTGACCGTCCTGGAGGGCGAACTGACGGAACGCACGGAGCGGGGCACGCGGACGCTCGCGCCGGGCACGGAGAGGGTGTTCGCGCCGGGGTACGTCCACGAGGTCGTCAACGACTCCCTCGAACCCGCCGTCAGCCTGCACGTCTACTTCCCCGGCCTCACCGAGATGCCGATGCACGAGTCGCTCCAGGCGCAGTGCGCCCCCGTCGCCCCACCGCTCGCCCCGCTCGCCCCGGGCGCCGTCGTCGGCTGACAGCCCCACCCCCTCCCGGCCACCACGCCTCATACGATCAGCCTCCGGCTGACAGCCCCACCCGTCGCCCGGCCACCACCCCTCATACGATCAGCCTCCGGCTGACAGACTGTTCGCATGCGCATTGTGGTTCTGGCCGGCGGTATCGGTGGTGCCCGTTTCCTTCGCGGCCTCAAGCAGGCCGCGCCGGACGCGGAGATCACGGTCGTCGGCAACACCGGTGACGACATCCATCTCTTCGGGCTGAAGGTCTGCCCCGACCTGGACACGGTGATGTACACCCTCGGTGGTGGCATCAACGAGGAACAGGGCTGGGGACGTACGGACGAGTCCTTCACCGTCAAGGAGGAACTCGCGGCGTACGGCGTCGGACCCGAGTGGTTCGGCCTCGGCGACCGGGACTTCGCGACCCATATCGTCCGTACGCAGATGCTCGGCGCGGGCTACCCGCTGAGCGCCGTCACCGAGGCGCTCTGCGCCCGCTGGCAGCCGGGCGTACGCCTCCTCCCCATGTCCGACGACCGCGTCGAGACGCACGTGGCGATCGAGGTCGACGGCGAGCAGCGTGCGGTGCACTTCCAGGAGTACTGGGTGAAACTGCGCGCCTCCGTCGACGCGAAGGCGATCGTGCCGGTCGGCGCGGAGGCGGCGAAGCCCGCGCCGGGCGTCCTGGACGCCATCGCCGAGGCCGACGTCATCCTCTTCCCCCCGTCCAACCCCGTGGTGAGCGTCGGGACGATCCTGGCCGTACCCGGGATCCGTGAGGCGATCGTCGCGGCCGCGGCGCCCGTCGTCGGCCTCTCCCCCATCGTCGGCGACGCGCCGGTGCGCGGCATGGCCGACAAGGTGCTCGCGGCGGTCGGCGTGGAGTCGACGGCGGCGGCGGTCGCCGCGAACTACGGCTCCGAGCTGCTCGGCGGCTGGCTCGTCGACACCGTCGACGAGGGCGCCGTCGCGGACGTCGAGGCGGCGGGCATCCGCTGCCGGGCGGTCCCGCTGATGATGACCGATGTCGACGCGACGGCCGCGATGGCCCGGGAGGCACTGGCGCTCGCGGAGGAGCTGCGGTGACGGACGGGACGGACGTGGCGGACGGGACGGACTTGGCAGACGTGGCGGGCGTGGCGGACGTGGCGGGGGTTGTCGGGGAGGGAGTGCCGCAGGAGGCTCCCTCGTATCGGGTCTGGGCACTGCCCGGGCTGCCGGAGGTGACGGCCGGGGACGACCTGGCCAAGCTGATCTCCTCCGTCTCGCCGGAACTCGTCGACGGGGACGTCCTCCTCGTCACCTCCAAGATCGTGAGCAAGGCCGAGGGGCGGGTGATCGCCGCCGACGACCGCGAGGAGGCCATAGACGCCGAGACGGTACGGGTGGTGGCGCGGCGCGGCACCCTGCGGATCGTCGAGAACCGGCAGGGCCTCGTCATGGCCGCCGCCGGTGTCGACGCGTCCAACACCCCTTCCGGGACCGTCCTGTTGCTGCCCGAGGATCCCGACGCCTCGGCGCGACGCATCCGTTCGGGCCTGCGCGAGGCGCTCGGCGTGGACGTGGGGGTCGTCGTCACGGACACGTTCGGGCGGCCCTGGCGCGCCGGGCTCACCGACGTGGCGATCGGCGCGGCCGGAGTGCGGGTCCTCGACGACCTGCGCGGCGGGACCGACGCGTTCGGCAATCCGCTGAGCGCGACGGTGGTCGCCACGGCGGACGAACTCGCCGCCGCGGGCGACCTGGTGAAGGGCAAGGCGGCGGGTCTGCCGGTCGCCGTCGTCCGGGGTCTTCCGCACGTGGTGGCCGGGGACGAGGAGCCGGGGGCGCGGGCGCTGGTGCGCGCCGCCGCCGACGACATGTTCCGGCTGGGCACGTCGGAGGCCGTACGGGAGGCGGTGACGCTGCGGCGGACCGTACGGGAGTTCACCGACGACCCGGTCGACCCGGGGGCGGTACGGCGCGCGGTGGCGGCGGCCCTGACGGCGCCGGCCCCGCACCACACGACGCCGTGGCGGTTCGTGCTCCTGGAGTCGGCGGAGTCGCGGGTACGGCTGCTCGACGCGATGCGGGACGCGTGGATCGCGGACCTGCGGCGGGACGGCCGGTCCGAGGAGTCCATCGCGAAGCGGGTCCGGCGCGGGGACGTCCTGCGCAACGCCCCGTACCTCGCGGTGCCCTGCCTCGTCATGGACGGCTCCCACCACTACGGCGACCCGCGGCGGGACACCGCCGAGCGCGAGATGTTCGTGGTGGCGGCGGGCGCGGGCGTCCAGAACTTCCTGGTGGCGCTGGCCGGTGAGCGTCTCGGCTCGGCGTGGGTGTCCTCGACGATGTTCTGCCGCGACGTCGTACGCGAGGTCCTCGACCTGCCGGAGGACTGGGACCCGCTGGGCGCGGTGGCCATCGGCCACGCGGCGGGGGAACCGAGGGTGCGGGGGGCGCGGGTGGCTGCGGAGTTCGTGGCGGTGAGGTAGGGGCGGGGCCGTCGGTGGGCGGGGGCCTGCGGTTTGGTTGGCGGGCCTGCCGGGTGGTGGCCTGCCGGGTGGTGGCCTGCCGGGCCTTGCGCCTGACAGGCGGTGGGCCTGCCGGGTGGTGGGTCGGCTGCGGTGGTGGTCGGCTGTGGTGGTGGGTCTGACCCGCTGGGCCGTGGGCCTGCGCAGCCGTGGGCCTGGCGGTGGTGGCCTGCCCGGCCGTGGGCCTCGCCGGATGCTAGAGACCCGTGATGTTGCCCGGGGTCATGCGGGGGGCCCTGCGGGGTGGGACCCGGCCGCTGAGGAGGATCAGGCGGGCCGCTCGGTGGCGTTGGCCCTCGTACGGGGCCAGGAGGTCGAGCATCGCCTCGTCGTCGGCCGTCCGGTCGCCCGCCAGTGCCCAGCCGACGATGCCGGGCAGGTGGAGGTCGCCGGTGGTGACCTCGTCCGGGGCGCCGTTGCTGCGCTGGATCGTCTCCGCGCTCGTCCACGGGCCGATGCCCGGGATCAGCTCCAGGCGCCTGCGGGCCGCCGGCGGGTCCATGAGGACGGCCTCCTCCAGGCGGGCCGCGACCCTGGCCGCGCGGACGATCGTCGCCGAGCGCTTGCCGTCGACGTTCGCGCGGTGCCACTCCCACGACGGGATCTGCGTCCACGTCCGTGCGTCCGGCATCACGTACATGCCCTCGGGGGCCGGGCCCGGCGCGGGCTCGCCGTACGTCCGTACGAGCTGCCGCCAGGCCCCGTACGCCTCCGTCGTCGTGACCTTCTGCTCCAGGATCGTCGGGATCAGCGACTCCAGGACCAGGCCCGTGCGGGTCAGCCGGAGGCCGGGGCGGCGGCGGTGGGACGCCAGGACCAGCTTGTGGCGGGGGACGAAGGCGGTGGGGTCGTCCTCGGCGCCGAGGAGGGCGGGGGCGTTGTCCAGGAGCCAGGTCGCGCCCGGACCCCAGGCCTCGGCCTCGGCCGCGCCCGCGGCTGTCCCTTCCCGGACCGCCACCCGGATCGTGCCGGGGCCGTCGGGGGTGCGGCTCGCCCGCCAGACGGAGCCGTCGGGAGTCACACGGAAGGTGGGGTCGGCGGGGCCGCGGCGCAGGGGGCCGAGGGTGAGGCCGAGATCCACGGGGGAGTCGGGGGGCGTGGGTACGGGGGTGTGGCCGCCGCGGATCGTGGTGCGGGTGGTGGGGGTGGGGGGTCTGAAGCGGCCGGCCATGGGTACGAGCGTAGCCCGGTGGGTGGGGGTGGGGGCTTGGCGCTGTGCGCTTTGGCCGGGCCGGCGCCTTGCCTGCGGGGCGCGGCGCCCTCGCCGCCGCACGTGAGCCGGCGCCCTCGCCACGCTGTGCGGGCACGCCCCTTGCCGTCGGTGTGCGGGCCGCCGCGCCCTCACCCACCCGCCGTGTGGGCAATCGTCCCGCAGGGCGGGACGGGTGGGCACACGGGACGGCGCCCTTGGCGGCGCCTCCGCCCCTTGTGCCCTGGCCCGCACCCCTCGTGCGCCGCACCTGTGGTGCGGGTTCAGGCGCGGAAGCCTAGGCCCGGCAAGGGGCGCCGTCCGTTGTGCCCACCCGTTCCGCCCCAGCGGAACGAATGCCCACAACGGGGTGGACGGCGGCGGGGGTGCCCCGTGGGGGCTAGGGCGGCTGGGTGGAGGACCTGGGGTTACTGGTCCGAGGAGAAGCGGATCGTGGCGGCGGGGAGGGTGGCGTCGCACCAGATTCTTATGCCGTCGCGGAGTTCGTTGTCCGGGCCCACCTGCGCGCCGTCGCCGATCACCGCGCCCGTCAGGACCGTGCGCGCGCCGATGCGGGCGCCCGCGCCGATCAGGGAGTCGGTGACCACCGCGCCCGGTTCGACGACCGCGCCGGCCAGCAGCGTGGAGCCCGATATGCGGGCGCCCTCGCCGACGACCGCGTCCGCGCCGACGACCGTGCCGCCGGTCAGCTTGGCGTCCGGGGCGACACGGGCCGACGGGAGGACCAGGCGGTCGCCGCAGCGGCCCGGGACGGCCGGGGACGGCGCGCGGCCCAGGACCAGGTCGGCGGAGCCGCGGACGAAGGCCTGCGGGGTGCCGAGGTCCAGCCAGTACGTGGAGTCGACCATGCCCTGGAGGTGGGCGCCGGAAGCCAGGAGTTCCGGGAAGGTCTCGCGTTCGACCGAGACGGGGCGGCCTGCGGGGATCGTGTCGATGACCGAGCGGCGGAAGACGTACGCCCCCGCGTTGATCTGGTCGGTGACGATCTCCTCGGGCGTCTGCGGCTTCTCCAGGAAGGCCGTGACGCGGCCGGTGGCGTCCGTGGGGACCAGGCCGAAGGCGCGCGGGTCCTCGACCCGGGTGAGGTGCAGCGAGACGTCCGCGCCGGAGGAGGAGTGGGTGGCGACGAGGGCCTGGATGTCGAGGCCCGTGAGGATGTCCCCGTTGAAGATGAGGACCGGGTCGTCGGGGCCCGAGTGCAGTCGCGAGGCGACGTTGCGTATCGCGCCGCCGGTGCCGAGCGGCTCCTCCTCGGTGACGTACTCCAGGCTCAGGCCGAGCGCCGAGCCGTCACCGAAGTGCGGCTCGAAGACCTCGGCCAGGTAGGAGGTGGCGAGCACGATGTGCTCGACGCCGGCGGCGCGGGCGCGGGCCAGCTGGTGCGTCAGGAAGGGGACGCCGGCCGCCGGAACCATGGGCTTGGGCGTGTTGACCGTGAGCGGTCGCAGCCTTGTTCCCTTGCCACCGACCAGGAGGATCGCTTCTGTCACCTTGTCGTCTCTGCTTCCTGTTCGGGGCCGGTCGGCTCGCCCGTCTCGGTCGTCCGTGCGATATGACCGGTCAGTCTAGGCAGATGGTTGCCCCGATGACCCCATCAGCTCCTTCCCTGGTACTTCGCGGAGCTCGTACGGGCCGTTCCGAGCTTGCCGTACAGCCGTGCTCCGGGGCACTCCGTCGCGAATCCGTCGCGGTGTCCCGCGATGGCGTTGAGCTTGACCGTGCTGCCCTTCTTGTACAGGTTTCCGCCGCCGGAGACCAGGTACGCCGAGCCCTTCGGATTCACCCCGTGGAGACCGAGCTTCCAGGCCGTCAGACGGGCGACGGCGGTCACCACGGCGGCCGGCGGGGTGCTCTTGGTGAAGGTGCCGAGGACGGCGATGCCCATGCTGTTGGTGTTGAAACCGAGGGTGTGCGCGCCGAGGACCGGCTTGGCCACTCCCCCGGCTCGGCCTTCGTAGATGTTTCCGCACTTGTCGACGGCGAAGTTGTAGCCGAAGTCTCGCCATCCACTGCTCTGGACGTGGTAGCGGTAGATACTGCGCAGAACGGAGGGCGCCTGGGCGCAGGTGTAGTTGTTGCCGGTGGCGCTGTGGTGCACGAAGGCGGCCTTGATGGTCTTCGTGTAGACGAAGCCCTTCTCGCGGATCCGCTCGTCGGCGCCCCAGCCCGCACGGGTGATGATCTTGGGGCGGGGGCCGATGTACGGCTTCGCCGCGGCCGGCTGTTCGGGGGCCTGGGCCTCGGCGTTGGCCTGGGCGTCGGCGGGGGCCTGGGCGTCGGCGTTGGCCTGGGCGTCGGCAGGGGCCTGGGCGTCGGCGGGGGCCTGGGCCGCGTCCGGAGCCTGGGCCTCGTCCGGGAGGGCCAGGGCGGCCGGCGGGGCCATCGCCTGAGGCACCGTCGGCAGGTACGGAAGCGTGAGCTCCGTGGCCTCCTTCGACAGGGCGGGGATCCAGGCCGCGCCGAACGGGGCGAGCTGGGTGTTCACACCGCTCACCGCCGCCTGCGCCGCGTTCAGACCGGCCAGGGTCAGCGAGCCCGCCGTCGTGCGGGACCACGAGGCGGCCGTGGCCGCCGTGGCCACCGTGGCCGCGGTCACGGGGGTCGCCGCCGCGGTCGGGTCCTGAGCCGGGGCAGCGCCCGGGGCCTCGCCGGGGTCGACGAGTTCCAGCCGCAGGCCTTCGGGGAGCGGCTCGTCCCCCCGTACCCGGATCTCGACGCCGTCCGAGTCGCCCACCCACAGCGGGGCCGTGGACCCCTTGAGCGCCCGACCGTGGCCTTCCGCGGTGTCCGGGTCGGCGCCGTGTTCCTCGTTGTGGGTCTCCACGTCCTGCCACTCCGACCAGGCGCCGCCGCCGGTGGCACGGGTGCGGACCTGCACGACGCCGTGCAGGGCGGCCGTCGGGTCGTCCCACACGACGCCGACGAGCGAGAAGGGTCTGACGTCGCGTCGGGTGAGTCCCTGGACGTCGGCGTCGTCCGTCCCGCCGCCCAGCGAGCGGTCGCTGTCGTCCAGCGACTCCAGGGGCAGGGACTGCGTGGCGCCGGGCAGTTCGGGCGCGGGTGGCTGCGCGGTGGCCGCCGGTGGCAGCCCCAGCGCCGATGGCACCGCGGCCGCCGCGGGTGCGGCGAGAGAGACCGGCAGGGCGAGGACCGTCGCGCAGGTCACGGCGATCGAGGAGGCGAGTGAGCAACGCATGGGCCGATCGTGCGTAGTTCGGGGCCGTTCCGCGCGTCGGGAACCCGCCGGGAAACCGACGCCCCGTCGGGCCGACCGGTGGACGGCGTCACCGGTACGGCGGACCCCGGCGCGGCGGCGCGCGTACGCTGTCGGGCGTGAACGCCAGCGACCGCACCCCCGCCGACCTGCTGCGATCCGCGCTCGCCGCGGACCCCGCCCGCCCCTTGGTCACCTTCTACGACGACGCCACCGGTGAGCGGGTGGAATTGTCCGTCGCCACCTTCGCCAATTGGGTGGCCAAGACGGCGAACCTGCTCCAGGGCGAGCTGTCCGCCGAACCCGGCGACAGGCTCGCGCTGCTGCTGCCCGCGCACTGGCAGTCGGCCGTCTGGCTGCTCGCCTGCTCGTCCGTAGGCGTGACCGCGGAGGTGGGCGGCGACCCGGCCGGCGCGGACCTGGTGGTCGCGGGGCCGGACACGCTCGAGGCGGGCCTCGCCTGTTCCGGGGAGCGGATCGCGCTCTCCCTCGCCCCGCTGGGCCGCCGCTTCCCCGCCGCGCCCGCAGGGTACGCGGACTACGCGGTCGAGGTGCCGAGCCAGGGCGACCGGTTCGCCCCCTTCGCACCGGTCGATCCGGGTGCTCCCGCGCTCGTCGTCGACGGCACGGAACGCAGTGGCGCGCAGCTCGTCGAGCAGGCCCGCACGGACGCGGAGACCCTCGGCCTCACCCCTGGCTCCCGGCTGCTCTCCGGGCTGGACTACGGGGACTGGAAGGGCCTCTCGACGGGCCTGTACGCCCCGCTCGCGGCGGGCGGCTCCGTGGTCCTCTGCCGGAACCTGGACCAGCTGTCGTCCGAGTCCCTGGCGAAGCGCGTGGAGAGCGAGCGGGTGACCGTCACCGAGGTCTGACCGGCGGCCGCCGAACGCGCCTCCGCCGCTCCCGGCCCGCGGGTGCCCGCCCACCCCGGTGAGCGCCCCATCCGACCGTCCGGCACCGGCGCCCACCGTCCCGGGCGCCGGATGACCGCCATCACCCCCCTCGTTCGGCCTAGCACCGCGCCGAGTCCACGCGTCACCGCGCCCCGTCCGGTACATGATCGGCCGGGGGGAGTCGACTCCTTCCGCACAACCATGCGTGGGGTTCGGCCGTCTCCTTCTACGACCGGCGGCCGCCCGGCGCACCGCCGACGCCTTGAAGGACGGACTCAGACGTGACGGACCGTGCTGGTACGCCCGCCGAACCTGATCCCCCGGCAACGGAGGGGACGGCGACGGAGGGGACGGCTGCCGGGACTCCGGAGGGGCCGCGCCGCCGACGCCACTGGCTGCGGTGGACGGCGCTCGGCGTCTCGCTCGTCGTGCTGGCCGCGGCCGGGGTCGGCTGGTGGTTCTACCGCAAGCTCGACGGCAACATCACCACGGACACCACCGCCGCCACCGAGCTCCGCAGGTACGAGAAGGAGCGCCCGGCGGCGGTCGTCTCGGCCGCCCGGAACATCCTGCTCATCGGCTCGGACACCCGGTCGGGCGAGGGGAACCGGAAGTACGGCAAGGACGAGGGCACCCAGCGCTCGGACACGACGATCCTGCTGCATCTGTCGGCGGGGAAGAAGAGCGCGACGGCCGTGTCGCTCCCCCGCGATCTGATGGTGACGATCCCGAGCTGCCGCAAGGCGGACGGGACGCGGACCCGTGAGCAGTTCGCGCAGTTCAACTGGGCCTTCGAGTTCGGCGGTACGGCGTGCACGATCCGTACCGTCGAGAAGCTGACCGGGATCCGGGTCGACCACCACATGGTGATCGACTTCCGGGGCTTCAAGAAGATGGTGGACGCCGTCGACGGCGTGGAGGTCTGCCTCAAGGAGCCCGTGAACGACCCGGCCGCGAAGCTGAAGCTGCCCGCGGGGCGCCAGACGCTCCACGGGGAGCAGGCCCTCGGCTTCGTACGG
This sequence comes from Streptomyces sp. NPDC056480, assembly GCF_042795405.1. NCBI lineage: Bacteria > Bacillati > Actinomycetota > Actinomycetes > Kitasatosporales > Streptomycetaceae > Streptomyces > Streptomyces sp. NPDC056480. The sequence continues at coordinate 29,245 of NZ_JBHTSA010000075.1, forward strand.
GCCCGGAAGTCGATCGGCAACGGCAGCGACACCGAGCGCATGGACCGCCAGCAGCAGTTCCTCGGCGCCCTGGTCAACAAGGTGCAGAGCGACGGGGTCCTGCTGAACCCGACCAAGCTCTATCCGGTCCTGGACGCGGCCACCAAGGCGATCACCACCGACCAGGGACTCGACTCACTGCGGGACCTGTACGACCTGGCGCGTTCGATGCGGGCCGTCCCGACCGAGAAGGTGCTGTTCCTCACGGTCCCCCGACGCCCCTACACGTACAACGCGAACCGGGACGAACTGGTGCAGCCGGCGGCGAGTCAACTCTTCAAGCAGCTACGGGAGGACCGGGTCGTCGTGGTGACCCCGGGCGACGAGAAGAAGGACGGGACGGGGGCGCGCGGGAGCGGGCCGGACGGGAAGCCCGACGACGCGGACACCCCGGTCCCCTCCGTGACGCCGACCTTCACGGGGCGCAGCGCCGCGGAAGGCGTGTGCTCCTAGCGCGGCCGCCGGAGGGGGCCGCGGGGGCGGTGGGTAAAGGGCGCACCAAGGGGAGGGTGGGGAGGGATGAGGTTTGAGCAAATTGCCCGGTTGTAAGGGGCGTGGAATTTGTCACGCGCGTCGCCCCACGCTGAACTGGGCGGATAGTGTGACGCGATCCGGTGCACCCCGACCGCGTGGTCGCACTCACCAAGGATCGAACGACCGAGAGAGCGGCGCCCAGTGGGGGAGGCGCCTCGCGTGGCACCGACGGAGGACTCGAGTAACCGTGGACGCGCACAGCCGTGGACGGGCGGACGAGATCGACCCCGCCGACCAGTGGGTGCTCAACCCGCAGACGGGCAACTACGAACTGCGACTGGACCACTCCGCTGGGCAGTCACAGCCGCGGACGTCGTCCGGGGCCCGTAGATCCACCGTTCCCGCTCCCGCGTCGCGCGACACCTCGGCCGACCCGTCCGTGGGCGCCCCCGTCGAGGCGCCCGTGCCCGGCCAGCGGCGCCGGCGGGTCTCCGAGCCCGAAGGCGGCCGGGGCAAGGAGTCGCCCGCGAGCCGCCGCAAGCGCAAGCAGGGCGCGTCCCGCAAGAAGAAGGTCCTGCTGTGGACCGGCGGCACGATGGCGCTCGTCCTCGTCGGCGGCGCGACCGGCGCGTACCTGCTCTACAACAAGCTCGACGGGAACATCGACGTCGTCGACCCGGTGGGTGTCGAGAGCAAGGGCTTCCGCAAGGGCGAGGCCTTCAACGTCCTGATCATCGGCACCGACAAGCGGACCGGTGCGGGCAACTCGGGCTACGGCGACAACAACAGTCCCGGTCACGCGGACACCACGATCCTCTTCCACGTCTCCAAGGACCGGACGAACGCCACGGCGCTCTCCATCCCGCGCGACCTGATGACGACGATCCCCGAGTGCCAGACGCGGCAGCCCGACGGCCAGATCCTCACGATCCCCGGCCAGCAGCAGGCCCGCTTCAACGTGAGCCTCGGCCAGGACGGCCGCGACCCCGGCTGCACCATGCGTACGGTCAAGGAGCTGACCGGCCTGACCGTCGACCACTTCATGATGGTCGACTTCAACGCCGTCAAGGAGCTGACCTCGGCCGTCGGCGGCGTGAAGGTCTGTGTCGAGAAGGCCGTCGACGACCCCAAGTCGCACCTCAAGCTGCCGGCCGGCGAGTCGGTCATCGAGGGCGAGAAGGCGCTCGCCTTCGTCCGTACCCGCTCCAGCTTCGGCAACAAGAGCGACCTGGACCGGATCAAGGTCCAGCAGCAGTTCCTCGGCTCGATGATCCGGCAGATGAAGTCGAACGAGACCCTCACCAGCCCGACGAAGCTGTACGACCTCGCCCAGGCGGCGACGGACGCGCTCACCGTCGACAAGGGCATAGGGTCCCTCGGCAAGCTCCAGGACCTGGCGGGGGAACTCTCCGGGATCGACACGAAGAACATCGCGTTCGCGACCCTCCCGGTCATCGACAACCCGGACGAGCCCAAGCCGATCACCGTGGTGCCGCACCCGACGCAGGCACCGCAGCTCTTCGCCGCGATGCAGGCCGACACCTCGCTCACCGAGGTGAAGAAGAAGCAGCAGGACGCCAAGAACGCCCAGGCGCAGGCCCAGGCGAAGCTCCTCCAGGGTGCGCGCGCCGAGGCCGTCGACGTACGCGTCGACGTCTTCAACGGCAGCGGCATCCAGGGCGCGGCCCAGTCGACCATCAACTGGCTGCAGAACGAAGAGGGCGTCACCCGCTCCACCAACAAGAGCAACGCCCCCGAGAAGGCGGCGAAGACGACGCTCACCTACGCACCGAACCAGGCCGATCAGGCCCGCAAGCTCGCGGACATGATGGGTCTGGCCGCCACGGCTCTCAAGCCGGGCACGCAGGACGCCGCGGAACGCGAGCCCATGACGCTCGTTCTCGGTGCCGACTTCAAGGGCGCGGGGGTGCCCATCAACGGTCCGGTGAAGGCGCCGGACGTCGAGAAGGTACAAGCTGACAAGCAGGTGTGCGCCAAGTAGTCCGGAAACACCGGGACTTGGCGCGCTCCTGACTGACGAGGGGACCTGGGGTGGGACAGAACAGCGTGCGTGGGGAGGGAACGCGCCGACGCGTTCCGCGCGCCCGTGAGACGGGCTGGGACGACGAGTTGTACGACGCCGGTGCGGCCACCGGCGCCGGGTCGGCCGACGCTCCCGAGGAGACGGACACGGCGGCCGGCTCCGACACGACGACCCGCGCCGAGCGCCGGCGTGGTGCCGGGAGCGGCGGCGGGGGTGGCGCCGACGGACGGTCGAGCCACCGTCGCGGCGGCTCGCGGCGGCGGGCCAAGAAGGCCGGCAAGCGCAAGGTGCTGCGCTGGGTCGCGATCACGCTGGCGGTGCTGATACTCGGCACGGCCGGCGCCGGATACCTGTACTACGAGCATCTCAACGGCAACATCCGCGGCGGCTCGCGCGCGGGCGGCGAGAGCGGCGTCAAGAAGGCCGCACCGAACGCCCTCGGCGACACCCCGCTCAACATCCTCCTGATCGGCTCCGACAGCCGGGCCGACGCCAAGAACGTGGCGCTCGGGGGCGGCAAGAACCTGCGCCAGTCCGCTCCGCTCGCGGACGTGCAGATGCTGCTGCACGTCTCGGCCGACCGGCAGAACGCCTCCATCGTCTCCATCCCGCGCGACACCATCGTGCCCATCCCGAAGTGCACGGGCAAGGACGGCACCACCTACCAGGCGACGACCACCTCTCCCATCAACGAGACGCTGGGACGCGGGGGTCCCGGCTGCACGCTGACGACCTGGGAGAGCCTCACCGGGGTCTACATCGACCACTGGATGATGATCGACTTCGCGGGTGTGGTGGCGATGGCCGACGAGGTCGGCGGCGTCCCCGTCTGTGTGAAGACCGGGGTCTGGGACAAGCCGACCCGGCTGGTGAAGGGCGGCTCGGGTCTGAAGCTGCCCGAGGGCACCCACGAGATCCAGGGCAAGCAGGCCCTCCAGTGGCTCCGTACCCGGCACGCCTTCGGCAACGACCAGGGCCGGGCCAAGGCCCAGCACATGTACCTCAACGGCATGGTCGAGAAGCTCCAGAAGCAGGACGCCTGGAGCGACACCGGTCAGCTGATGGGGCTCGCCGAGACGGCCACCCAGGCGCTCCAGGTCTCCGACGAGCTCAAGTCCGTGAAGAAGCTCTTCGACCTGTCGATGCAGCTCAAGAACGTGAAGATGAACCGCCTCACGACGGCGACGGTCCCGACGGTCGAGTGGTCGCAGGACAAGAACAAGCTCCAGATGGTGAAGTCGTCCGCGGACCGGATGTGGGCGATGCTCCGTGACGACATCGCCTTCGACAAGAACGGCAAGGCGGCCACGGCCAAGCCGAAGCCGGGCGCGTCGGCGAAGCCGAAGACGGCCGCCGAGGCCCCGGGCTCCTTCCCCGTCACCGTCGCCAACGGCACGGCCGGGACCGACGAGGCGCCCGTCGAGGGCCGCGCGAAGGCGATCACCGCGGCGCTCTCGGAGAAGGGCTTCACGCAGGCCGGCTCCTCCCAGGAGCCGCAGCCGCGCGAGGACACGGTCGTCCTCTACCCGAAGGACGCCGGCGACCAGGGCAGGGCCAACGCCGTGTCCGTGGCGAAGGCCCTCGGGCTGCCGGAGGCCAAGGTCAGGGCCGACGCCAAGGCGGAGGGCATCACGCTGATCGTCGGGGCGGATTGGCGCGAGGGCACCGCCTACAAGAAGCCGGCGGCGGAGGCGGGCGACCTGCCCGAGGGCGCCGACGACAAGGCGACCTGCATGGACATCTACTCGGTCTACAAGTGGGACGGGAAGAGCTGACCCGCCGGGAAGAACCGATCCTCCTCCGGTACGCGTGACCCTGAACGCGTGCCCCTAGAACGGCCGACGGCCGGGACCCGTGAAGGTCCCGGCCGTCGCCGTTGCGAGGGAGGCCCGTTGCAGGGGAAGCCCGTTGCGAGGGAGGCCCGTTGCGAGGGAAGCCCGTTGCAGGGGAAGCCCCGCGGCGGAGGAGGCGTCAGACCGTCTCGGACTCGCCGGCCGGGACCGCCGGGCGGCGGCTCGCGATGACCTTCCTCGCCAGCGAGCGCGGGCTCGTCAGGAAGCCGTAGCCCCAGGACATGTGCATCGTCGCCAGCGCCACCGGGATCCGGAGGCGGGCCTCGAACGACAGGCCCCTGCCCGCGGGGAGCGAGCCGACCGTGATCGCCGCGAGGTAGCCGGCCGGGATCACGAAGCCGAGCGGGGTGAGGACGGCGCCCACGACCAGGCCCGCGGCGATGGCGCACACGGCGGTCGGCGGGGCCAGGTAGCGGAGGTTGATCGAGCCCTGGTGGTAGCGGGCGACGACGTGGCGCCAGCGGCCGTAGTCCTTGTACTGCCTGGCGAGCGCGCGGACGCTGGGCCGCGGGCGGTACTGGACGCGCAGCTCCGGCGAGAACCAGATCAGGCCGCCGGCCTCGCGGATGCGGAAGTTCAGCTCCCAGTCCTGGGCGCGGACGAACTCCACGTTGTAGCCGCCCTGCCGCTCCAGCGCCTCGCGCCGGAAGACACCGAGGTACACGGTCTCGGCGGGGCCCGCCTCGCCGCCCGTGTGGAAGGCGGCGTTGCCCACGCCGATCTTCGAGGTCATCGCGGCGGCGACCGCGTCCTCCCAGGCGTTCTCGCCCTCGGCGTGCATCACACCGCCGACGTTCTGCGCGCCGGTCTCCTCCAGGAGCCGGACGGCCGTGGCGATGTAGTCCGGGGAGAGCATGCCGTGGCCGTCCACCCGCACCACGATCGGGTGACGCGAGGCCTTGATCGCCGCGTTGAGCGCGGCGGGCGTCCGGCCCGTGGGGTTCGGGACGGTCGTGACGCGGGCCCGGGGATCGGACGCGGTCTCGGCCACGAGTGCGGCGGCGATCTCGTCGGTGCGGTCCGTGGACGGTCCGAGCGCGATCACCACCTCCAGCTCCCCGTCGTACTCCTGCTCCAGGATGTGACGGACCGAGGTGCGCAGATACCGCTCCTCGTTGAGGACCGGCATGATCACGGAGACGGGGGGCAGCATGGTTCCTCGGGGTTCGGGGGCGGTGGGGCGGCCCCCGGGAGACAGCGGATCTGCCCGCCACGTTACCGCGAACGGGGGACAGCGGGCGTGCCGCACGGGTGGTGCTGCCTTGCGCTGATCGTATGGGCCTACCGTGCTCACGGTTCCCTTTGTCACACCCGCGGAGGTGTCCGTCCGTGCCCACACCGCCCCGCACGCCCCGTCCCCGGCCCGCCGCCCGTTCCGCGCCGGTCCGCCGGCGGCGGAGGCGCCCCCGGTGGGGGATGCGGATGGCGACGGCGCTCTCCGTGACGGTGCTCGCGGCGGGCGGGATCGGCCATGCGCTGGTCACCGGACTCGACACCGGGATCACCCGGGTCGACCCCTTCAAGGACATGAAGAACCGGCCTCAGGCCGGGCACGGGATGAACGTCCTCGTCGTCGGCACCGACGGCCGGGACGGGATCACCCCCGAGGAGAAGGCGAAGTACCGGCTCGGCGGCGCGCCCTGCCGCTGCACCGACACGGTGATGCTCGTCCACATCTCGGAGGACCGGGAGCGGGCGAGCGTCGTGAGCCTGCCCCGTGACTCGTACGCCGAGATGCCCGAGCACACCGATCTCACCAGCGGCAGGAAGCACCACGCGCATCCTGTGAAGCTGAACGCGGCCTACGCGGAGGGCGGGCCCTCGCTGACCGTACGGACCGTCGAGTCGATGACCGGCGTGAAGATCGACCACTACCTGGAGGTCGACTTCACCAGCTTCATGCGGACGGTGGACGCGGTCGGCGGGGTGCAGATCTGCACGACCCGGCCGGTCAAGGACTCCTACACCGGGCTCGACCTGCCGGCCGGCACCCACGAGCTGGACGGCGGGCAGGCGCTGCAGTACGTGCGCTCCCGGCACATCGACGGGGCCGCGGACATCGGCAGGATGCAGCGGCAGCAGCGGTTCCTGGCGGCTCTCGTGGAGCGGATCACGAGCGGCGGGGTGCTGTTCAACCCGGTGCGGTTCCGTGAGGTGGCCACGACGATGCTGAGCTCCGTCCGGGCCGACGAGGACTTCGGTACGGATCAGCTGCTCGCCCTCTCCAAGGCGATGCGGGGCTTCACCCCGGCCTCGTCGGAGTTCGTGTCCGTGCCGATCGGGGACATGAGCTTTCCCGTGAAGGGGATCGGGTCGACGGTGAAGTGGGACGCGGCGAAGGCGCAGAGGCTGTTCCAGGCGCTGCGGGAGGACCGGCCCCTGGCCGCGTCGAAACCGGGTGCCTCGTCCTCGGCGAAGGCGCCGAAGGCCGTGGTCGTGGATGTGGCACCGCGGACCGTGCGGGTGCAGGTCTACAACGGGACCCGGACCGACGGGCTCGGCCGGAAGGTCGACGACGCGCTGCGCGGGACCGGCTTCGACACCACCCGGGCGCCGAAGACCGGGACCGGGAAGGAGCGGGCGCGGACCCTCGTGGAGTACGACCCCCGCTGGGACCGCTCGGCGAAGTCCCTCGCGGCGGCGCTGCCGGGGGCGGAGCTGCGGGCCGTGAAGGGGCGGGGCGGGACGCTGCGGGTGACGGTGGGAGCCGACTACAAGGGGGTGACGGCGGTGCGGAGCGAGGAGACGGCACGGGGCGGGCCGTTCGAAGCGGTGACGGGCGACCGGGTGGTGTGCCCGTGACGACGGATGCCGTCGCGGCGGACGCCGGGCGGTCCGCGTCGGCGGCCGTGCTGATCGTGACCTGCGTCTCGACCCTGGTCGTCAACGCCAACACGTCGGCGGTGAGCATCCTGCTGCCGGCGATCAGCGAGGACACCGGGATGTCGCTGGACACCCTGCAGTGGGCCGTCACCGGGTACTCGCTGGTGGGCGCGGCGGTGATCGTCACCTCGGGGGCCCTCGGCGACGTGTTCGGACGCCGGCTGGTGTTCCTGGGCGGGCTGGCGCTGTTCATCGCCTCCTGCGTGCTCATCGCGCTGTCCGGCGGTGGCGTGGGGGTGATCGCGGGCCGGGCGATCCAGGGGGCGTCGGGGGCGACGATCCTGGCGTGCGGGATGAGTCTGCTGTCCGTGTCCACGTCCGGTGCCGGGCAGGTGCGGGCGGTGACCCTGTGGGGCGGCGCGTCGGCGGTGGGGGCCGCGGCGGGGCCGCTGGTCGGCGGAGTACTGGTGGACGGTACGGGCTGGCAGGGGCTGTTCTGGATCGACGCGGCGATCGCGCTCGCCTGTGTCCCGATCACCCTGAAGGGAGTCGCCGAGTCCCGTGATCCCGAACGCAGCCGCTCGATCGACTTCGCGGGGACCGTGCTGATCGCCGCCGTGCTCGCCCCGGCGCTGCTCGCGCTGAGCGAGGGGTCGGACTGGGGCTGGACGTCTGCCGCGGTGCTGGGGTGCTTCGCGGTGGCGCTGGCCTCGGCCGTCGGGTTCGTCGCGGTGGAGCGGCGGGTCGAGGCGCCGCTGGTGGACCTCCGGCTGCTGCGCAATCGCGTGCTGATCGGGGCGACGGTCGGGATCCTGCTGAGCGCGGGAGTGATCAACGGTCTGATGTACCTGGTCAGCCTCTACTTCCAGAACCCCGCCACGCTCGGGCTGAGCCCGTTCGAGGCGGGCCTGGCCACGCTGCCCGCGACGGTGGGCCTGATCGCGGTCACGCCGCTCGTGCCCCGCGCGGTCCAGCGGCTGGGCATCGGACCCGTGATCGCGCTCGGCTTCGCGGCGGCGACGGCCGGCTGCGCACTGCTGGTGTTCGTGCAGGGCGACTGGCGGTACGGGGCGTTCGTCCTGCCACTCGTGCTGCTGGCCGTCGGCCTGGGGCTCGTCAACGGTCCGGCGAGTTCCGCGTCCACCTCGGCGGTGTCCGCCGACGCGGTCGGTGCCGCTTCCGGCATCTCGAACATGGCCCGGTACATCGGGGCGGCCGCGTTCACCGCGGCCGTCGCGACGGTCAACACCACGGTGGGCGCGTCGCACACCGCCGACGGGGACGCCACGGCCGACGCGCTGGCGGCGGGTCTGTCCGGTGCGTGTCTGCTGCTCACGGTGGCGTCCGGGGCGGGCATGCTGCTGTCCGTCCTGGCGGTACGGGCCCGCCGCCGCCGGGCCGGGCCCGGGGCCTACGGTGCGGCAGCGGCCTCGCACGCCCACACCGTCGCCGTCGCTCCTCAGTCCTCGTAGCCCTCGGCCGCGCGGCGTTCGCGGAGTTCCTTGATCGCCTGGCGGCGGGCCAGCCGGTGGGTGCGGCGGATCTGCGCCTCCTGGTTGCGGCGCTTGTCCTGCTCCGTCTCCGGGACGACCTGCGGGACCGGGCGCGGCTTGCCGTCCGCGTCGACCGCGGCGAAGACCAGGTACGCGGAGCCGACCTGGGTCGCGGGCGTGGACTCGTTCCAGCGCTCCGCGAGGACCCGTACGCCGACCTCCATGGACGACCGGCCGGTCCAGTTCACCTGGGCCTTCACATGCAGCAGGTCACCGACCCGTACCGGCTCGAGGAAGACCATCTCGTCCATCGAGGCGGTGACCGCCGGTCCGCCCGAGTGCCGGCCCGCGACGGCGCCCGCCGTGTCGTCCACCAGCTTCATGATCACGCCGCCGTGCACCGTACCCAGGAGGTTGGTGTCGTGGCTGGTCATGATGTGGCTGAGGGTGGTGCGGGAGGCCGAGGTGGGCTTGCCCGGAATATCGCCCTGATCTGTCATGCCCTCCACCATATGCCGGGTCCCTCGGCCGTCGCCGTTCGGTCCCCTTTGCATCAGCTTGGCAACAGCACCGGTCCGATCCTCCACCCGGCCTGTCGCGCGCAAAGGCATGCCCGGCACACTGGTCCGCATGAATGACTGGCCCGAAGACGGCGGCTACGGCCGTGGCAGCGCGAACCCCCAGCCCGAGGGACCTCGCCGGATGAGCCATGTGCAGCGTCCGCAGGTTCCGCAGCAGCCGCCCCGCCAGGCACAGGGCCAGGGCTACAACCCGAACTTCACCCAGGCGCAGGGCTCGGGCTACGACTCCGGTTACAGCTCGGGCCAGGTCTACGGCGGCCCGCAGGGCGGCGGCCCCCAGGGCGGAGGGCGCGGCACCGTGCCCCCGCAGTACGCGCCGGGCCCCGGCTCCGGCGGTCCCGGGCGTCCCGCCCCGGACTGGCGCAAGCGCATCAAGGTCGGCTCGATCGTCCTGGTCGTCGCCGTCGTCGCCTGGGGCATCGGCACCTACGCCTGGGCCAGCTCGCAGATGCGCAACGAGGTCGACCTCTCCAAGGTCATCGAGCGTCCGTCCGAGGGCGACTGCACGACGTATCTGATCGTCGGCTCCGACAGCCGTGAGGGCATGTCCGCCGAGGAGAAGAAGAAGCTCCACACCGGCTCCGCCGAGGGCAAGCGGACCGACTCGATGATGATCCTCGCGGCCTGCTCCAGCGGGAACACGATGGTCTCGCTGCCCCGTGACTCCTGGGTGACGATCCCCAGCTTCGTCGGCTCCGAGTCGGGCAAGACGTACCCGGCGCGCGGCGGCTCCAAGCTGAACGCCGCGTACGCGATGGACGGCCCGGAGCTGCTCGTCCGTACCGTCGAGTTCAACACCGGTCTGCGCATCGACCACTACGCCGAGATCGGCTTCGCCGGCTTCGCGAACATCGTCGACGCGCTCGGCGGTGTCGAGCTGAACATCGAGAAGGGCTTCAAGGACAAGAAGTCCGGAGCGAACTTCCAGGCCGGTACGCAGACCCTCAACGGCGAGCAGGCCCTGGCCTTCGTCCGCACCCGGTACGCCTTCGCCGAGTCGGACCTGCAGCGGACGAAGAACCAGCAGAAGTTCCTCTCCGCCCTGGCCAACCAGGCGGCGACGCCGGGCACCATCCTCAACCCGTTCGCGCTGTACCCGACGCTGGGCGCCGGTCTGGACACGCTGATCGTGGACAAGGACATGTCGCTGTACGACCTCGGGAAGATGTTCTTCGCCATGAAGGGCATCAACAGCGGTGACGGCAAGTCCATGAACATGCCGATCTCGGGCAGCGCGCCGCAGGGCTCCCTCAAGTGGGACATGCCGAAGGTGAAGCAGCTGGTGCAGCAGATCCAGAACGACGAGAAGGTCACGGTCGAGTCGAACCGCTGACCCCGTCGGACGGACGGAAGGGGGCGCTCCCGCCCGGTGGCGGGGGCGCCCTTCCGCGTACCTACGGGAGGTTGCGGGCCATGACGATGCGCTGGACCTGGTTGGTGCCTTCGTAGATCTGGGTGATCTTGGCGTCGCGCATCATGCGCTCGACGGGGTAGTCGCGGGTGTAGCCGTAGCCGCCGAGGAGCTGGACGGCGTCGGTGGTGACCTCCATGGCGACGTCGGAGGCGAAGCACTTGGCGGCGGCGCCGAAGAAGGTGAGGTCCTCCTTGTCACCGCCGGCGGAGACGCGCTCCGACTTGGCGGCGGCGGCGTAGGTGAGCTGGCGGGCGGCTTCGAGCTTCATGGCCATGTCGGCGAGCATGAACTG
>NZ_JBHTSA010000076.1:0-39925 GCF_042795405.1 Streptomyces sp. NPDC056480
AACCAAGCCCCCACCCACCGACCGGCACACGCACGCGACGCCCGGCCGATGCCCGAAGCCAGGCGTGGACCCCGCCCCCCGGACCGCCCTCCGAGAGTGTTTTCGCTCCTGGAGGTGGTGGGTCAAGGGTGGCCGTAGGCCATCGCGCAGCGACGCGACGAAGGAGCGCCCTTGACGCACCACCGGAAGGAGCGACTCTCGGAAAGAGGGCGGTCCCACCCGACACTCACGTACCCGGCCCACCCCAAGGAACCCCAAGACCCGCACCACCTCCCCGCTCCCGCCAGAGACTGCTGCTCCCTCCGGCGCCGCCTCCCGCGTCGCCGCCGCCCTCGCGCGGCAGACTGGAACCCCGCCGGTGATCGCCGGTCCGACGGCCGCGGTCCGGTGCCCCGGCGCTCGCGGTCCCGTAAGGGGCCGTCCCCTGTCGAGCCGGTGACCCTTCACCTAGTGACAGGTTGGTCTTCAATCCGTAGGGTGCTGAATATGGATATGCAGACAGTCGTCCTCGGCACGTCCGGCACGACCCCGCAGGACGTCATCGACGTCGCCCGCCACGGCGCCCGCGTCGAGCTGTCGCCCGAGGCCGTGGAGGCCCTGGCCGCCGCCCGCAACATCGTCGACGCGCTCGCCGCCAAGCCCGAGCCCGTCTACGGGGTCTCCACCGGCTTCGGCGCGCTCGCCACCCGGCACATCGGCCACGAGCTCCGCGCCCAGCTCCAGCGCAACATCGTCCGCTCGCACGCCGCCGGCATGGGCCCGCGCGTCGAGCGCGAGGTCGTCCGCGCCCTGATGTTCCTGCGGCTCAAGACCGTCGCCTCCGGCCACACCGGCGTCCGCCCCGAGGTCGCCCAGACCATGGCCGACGTCCTCAACGCCGGCATCACCCCGGTCGTGCACGAGTACGGCTCCCTCGGCTGTTCCGGCGACCTCGCCCCGCTCTCCCACTGCGCCCTCGCGCTCATGGGCGAGGGCGACGCCGAGGGTCCCGACGGCGAGCTCCGCCCCGCCGGCGAGCTGCTCGCCGCCCACGGCATCAGCCCCGTCGAGCTCAAGGAGAAGGAGGGCCTCGCCCTCCTCAACGGCACCGACGGCATGCTCGGCATGCTGATCATGGCCCTCGCCGACCTCGACACCCTCTACAAGTCGGCCGACATCACCGCCGCGCTCTCCCTCGAAGCCCTCCTCGGCACCGAGAAGGTCCTCGAGCCCGAGCTGCACGCCATCCGCCCGCACCCCGGCCAGATGGCCTCCGCCGCCAACATGCTGGCCGTGCTCAAGGGCTCCGAGCTCACCGGTCACTTCCAGAGCGGCGAAGCCCCCCGCGTCCAGGACGCCTACTCGGTCCGCTGCGCCCCGCAGGTCGCCGGCGCCGGCCGCGACACCATGGCCCACGCCCTGCTCGTCGCCGAGCGCGAGCTGGCCGCCTCCGTCGACAACCCGGTGGTCCTCCCCGACGGCCAGGTCCGCTCCAACGGCAACTTCCACGGCGCCCCCGTCGCGTACGTCCTCGACTTCCTCGCCATCGCCGCCGCCGACCTCGGCTCCATCGCCGAGCGCCGCACCGACCGGCTCCTCGACAAGAACCGCTCGCACGGCCTGCCGCCCTTCCTCGCCGACGACGCCGGCGTCGACTCGGGCCTGATGATCGCCCAGTACACGCAGGCCGCCCTGGTCAGCGAGATGAAGCGGCTCGCCGTCCCGGCCTCCGCCGACTCCATCCCGTCCTCGGCGATGCAGGAGGACCACGTCTCCATGGGCTGGTCCGCCGCCCGCAAGCTGCGCACCGCGATCGGCAACCTCAACCGGATCATCGCCGTCGAGCTGTACGCCGCCACCCGCGGCATCGAGCTCCGCCACGGCCTGTCCCCGGCCCCGGCCTCCGCCGCCGCCATCGAGGCGCTGCGCGCGGCCGGCGTGCAGGGCCCCGGCCCGGACCGGTTCCTCGCCCCCGACCTGGCGGCCGCCGACACCTTCGTACGCGAAGGAAGGCTGCTCGCCGCGGTGGAGCCGGTCACCGGCCCGCTGGCCTAACCCGGAGAACACGTGAGGCCCGCCCCGGACTTACCCCGGGGCGGGCCTCACACGCGTACGGAGACCGTACGGAGGCGGCGGCTCAGGACGTCCGGTCCCGGCGCCGCATCGCCAGTGCCACGAAACCCGCCCCGACGCCCAGGAAACCCGTCCCGCCGAGCAGATACGGCATGGTGTCCCGGCCGCCGGTCTCCGCCAGGCGTCCGTCGCCCGCGGCGGGGCCGTCCTGGGTCACCCCGATCCGTACCCCGCCCTGCTCGTCGGTGGCGTTGGCGGACGGGACGAACCACAGGGCGCACAGCAGCGTGCCCGCGGCGGTCGCGGTCAGCAGTGGGCGTCGGGCGGCGGACACGGAAATTTCGATCCCCCTTGCGGAAACCGCGAATTGGTCGGTGCGCCGATGCTAATGAACACAGCGGGTCGTGGGAAAGCCGGGAGCCCCTGGACGCCTACGCTCCGACCCATGAGCACTTCTGAGACACCGCGCTATGTACGCCTTCGGGTCGATGTGGTCCTGGAGATCGACGGACCGGCCGAGCTGGCCTCGGCGGCCGAGGCCCGGATCGACGCCGACGAGTTCATGCCCGAGGAGGAGCGGGTGCCCGCCCGCGCCGCCGTGCACGAGGACAGCGCCGAGGCCCTCGCCTACCTCGTCGAGCCCTTCGACCTGATCCGCGACGTCCCCGGCATCGAGATGGTCCAGGCCTCCTGGAGCAGTGAGGAGATCGAGTACGACCCCGATGCGCTGGAGTGGGACCTCGGCGAGGAAGATGGGGCGGAGGAAGACGACGACGACCGGTCGTAGGGCTGGTATCCGCCCTGTTCGCAGGCCCCGGGACGGCGTCCCGGGGCCTGCGGTGCGTCAGGGGCGCGTCGGGTGACGGGGGCCACTGCGGCTCCGGGAACCGGACGGGACCGTACGAGCGTGTCGATCAGTGGTGTTCCCCACAAACGCTCCGCTTCCGGAACCGGACGGGGTGTCATGGGCGTTCTTATCAAGAAGTTGGCAGGGAATCGGCGACGATGGAGAAGCGTGTGATGACGGACGGCAAGCGCCGCCGCAGGAGCCTGGCCGCCGCGGCCGCCGTGCTCAGCGGTGTGCTGGTGCTCTCGGCGTGCAGCGACGAGGACAAGGGCGCGGGCTCCTCCGGTTCCGCGACGCCGCAGTCACAGGCCCAGGTCGACGAGGCGGCCGCGCAGAAGACGTCCAAGGCGAAGATCACGATCTCGCCGAAGAACGGCGCGCAGAACGCCTCCATCAACAACGACGCCAAGGTCTCCGTCTCCGAGGGCAAGCTCACCGAGGTCGTCATGACCTCCGCCGAGGGCGAGGCCGTCAAGGGCGAGATAGCCGCCGACGGCCTGAGCTGGAAGCCGTCCGGTCAGCTCGAGCGCGCCACGGTCTACAAGATCGCCGCCACGGCCACGGACGCGGAGGGCCTGGAGGCGCACGAGAACTCCTCGTTCACCACGGTCTCCAAGGCCAACAGCTTCATCGGCAACTTCACGCCGGAGGACGGCTCGACCGTCGGCGTCGGCATGCCGGTCTCGATCAACTTCAACAAGGCGATCACCGACAAGAAGGCCGTCCAGGCCGGCATCACGGTGACCTCCAGCAGCGGCCAGGAGGTCGTCGGGCACTGGTTCGACGGCACGCGCCTCGACTTCCGTCCGGACGACTACTGGACCGAGGGCTCGACCGTCACCCTCAAGCTCGACCTCGACGGCGTCGAGGGCGCCGACGGTGTCTTCGGCGTCCAGCAGAAGACCGTCACCTTCAAGATCGGCCGCAACCAGGTCTCCACCGTCGACGTCGCCACCAAGACCATGACGGTCACCCAGGACGGCAAGACGATCAAGACCATCCCGGTCTCCGCCGGTTCCCCGGAGAACCCGACCTACAACGGTCAGATGGTGATCTCCGAGAAGTTCAAGGAGACCCGGATGAACGGCGCGACGGTCGGCTTCACCGACGACGACGGCAAGGGCGAGTACGACATCAAGGACGTGCCGCACGCCATGCGCCTGTCCACGTCGGGCACCTTCATCCACGGCAACTACTGGGGCCCGGACTCGATCTTCGGCTCGGCCAACACCAGCCACGGCTGCGTCGGTCTGAACGACGTCAAGGGCGCCGGCGACCCGAACCAGCAGGCCGCCTGGCTCTACGACCACTCGATCGTCGGCGACGTCGTGATCGTCAAGAACTCCAAGGACAAGACGATCGCCCCCAGCAACGGCCTCAACGGCTGGAACATGAGCTGGGCGGACTGGAAGGCCGGCTCCGCCGCCTGACCCTCCGACCCGCGCGCATCCGAGAACGGCCCCCTCCCACACCGGGAGGGGGCCGTTCTCGTACCGGCGGAGGGCCGCTGTCGGTCGCGCTACTTCCGCAGGTCCACGCTCTCGTCCACACCCCACTGCGCCAACAGCCGTAGCGCGTCCGCCGACGCCGATCCCGGCTCCGCCTGGTACGTGATCAGCACCAGGTCCGGGTCCCCACCGGCCACCTGCATGCTCTCGTACGTCAGCGTCATCTCGCCCACCAGCGGATGCCGCAGCACCTTCGTCCCGTGCCCCTTGTCCGCGACCGTGTGCGCCGCCCACAGCGAGCGGAACTCCTCGCTGCGCACCGACAGTTCGCCGACCAGCGCGAGCAGCGCCGGATCCTCCGGGTAGCACCCCGCGTACAGCCGCAGCACGCTCACCACCTCGGTCGCCTTGCACTCCCAGTCCCGGTAGAGATCACGTGAGTTGGGCCCGAGGAAGACCATCCTGGCCACGTTGCGCTCGGCCGGCTCCATCGCCTCGAAGTCGCCCATCAGGGCCCGCGCCATCCGGTTCCAGGCCAGGACGTCGAGCCGCCGGCCCACGAGGAACGCGGGAATGCCCTCCATCGCGTCCAGCAGATGCCGCAGCCCCGGCCGCACCTGCTGGGGGCGGGCGATCGCCGCCCGGTGCTGCTTCTTCTTCGCCGTCGGCTTGGCCAGATGCGTCAGATGCGCACGCTCGGTGTCACTCAGCCGCAGGGCCCGCGCGATCGAGTCCAGCACCTCCATGGACACATTGCGGCCGTTGCCCTGTTCGAGCCGGGTGTAGTACGCCACCGACACCCCGGCCAGCTGCGCCAGCTCCTCGCGGCGCAGCCCGGGCACCCGGCGGTGGCGTCCGAAATCCGGCAGACCCACGTCCTCCGGCTTCAGCCGGGCCCGGCGCGAGCGCAGGAATTCGCTGAGTTCGGCACTGAGATCCATGCGTCCCGATTATCCCAGGTCGTACGTCCCGGCGGACGGCTGTTCCTGTCCCTGCCAGTGGTAGGCACGCTGGACGTAGGCAGAACAGAGGGCTGGGTGATGCCCGCGTCCTCGCGCAGGCTGGGGCCATGACCACGAACGTGACCACCGTCCCCGCGTACGCCGCACCCGCCGCCAACGCCCCGCTGGAGCGCACCACCGTGCCGCGCCGGCCCGTCGGCGAGCACGACGTCCTCATCGAGATCAAGTACTCCGGCATCTGCCACTCCGACATCCACCAGGCCCGTGACGGCTGGGGCGAGGGCATCTTCCCGATGGTCCCGGGCCACGAGATCGCCGGAATCGTCGCCGAGGTCGGCCCCGGGGTCAGCCGGTTCCAGGTCGGCGACCGGGTCGGCGTCGGCTGCTTCGTCGACTCCTGCCGGGAGTGCGCGTACTGCCTCCAGGGTCTGGAGCAGTACTGCGTCAAGGGCGGGACCGGTACGTACAACGCCCTCGACAAGAACGGCGAGCCCACCTACGGCGGCTACAGCAGCCACATCGTCGTCGACGAGAACTACACCCTGCGCATCCCCGAGGGCGTCGGCCTCGACGAGGCCGCCCCGCTGCTCTGCGCCGGCATCACCCTCTACTCGCCCCTCGCCCACTGGCAGGCCGGCCCCGGCAAGAAGGTCGCGATCGTCGGCCTCGGCGGCCTCGGCCACATGGGCGTCAAGATCGCCCACGCGCTCGGCGCCGAGGTGACCGTCCTCAGCCAGTCCCTGAAGAAGCAGGAGGACGGCCTGAAGCTGGGCGCCGACCACTACTACGCCACCAGCGACCCGGCGACCTTCACCGAGCTGGCCGGCACCTTCGACCTGGTGATCTCCACGGTCTCCGCGCCGCTGGACTTCAACGCCTACCTCGGCCTGGTCAAGACCGACGGCGCCCTGGTCAACGTCGGCGCCCCCGAGGAGCCCGTCTCCCTCAGCCTCTTCTCCCTCATCGGCGGCCGCAAGACCCTCGCGGGCTCGATGATCGGCAGCATCGCCGAGACGCAGGAGATGCTCGACTTCTGCGCCGAGCACGGCCTCGGCGCGGAGATCGAGCTGATCCGCGCCGAGCAGATCAACGAGGCGTACGAGCGGGTGCTCGCCAGCGACGTCCGCTACCGCTTCGTGATCGACGCCTCGACGATCTGACACCGCGCAGGACGCCCGCGCAGGACGCCCGCGCAGGACCGCCGGGGCAGGACCGCCGGGACATGACCTGGGAGGGAATCGACCCCACAGGGCATGGCCCGGCATTCTTGCCCCATGACCGCATACGCCATCGGAAACCTGCACCCGAAGCCCGTCCTCGACGAGGAGGTCTTCACCTACATGGAGCGCGTCCAGGGCACCCTGGACCCGTTCGGAGGCCGCTTCCTCGTCCACGGCGCGCCCGCCCGTGAGGTCCGCGAGGGCGACTGGCCGGGCGCCGTCGTGATCATCGGCTTCCCGTCGTACGAGAACGCCCGCGCCTGGTACGACTCCGACGCCTACCAGGCCCTGATACCGCTCCGCACCCGCCACATGGCCGGCGACATCCTCCTCGTCGAGGGCGTCGCCGACGGGTACGACCCGGCGGCGACGGCCGCGGCCATGCGGGCCGCTTCAGGCGACCCGGCCTGAGCGGAGCTCCAGCCGCCGGCCGCCGAAGCCCGCGCGGAAGCGTTCGTCGTGGGAGACCGCGACCACCGCGCCCGGGAAGGCGGCCAGGGCCGCCTCCAGGTCCTCCACCAGGGAGAGCGCCACATGGTTGGTCGGCTCGTCCAGGACGAGCAGATCGGCCGGCCGGGTCACCAGCCGGGCCAGCTCCAGGCGGCGCTGCTGGCCCACCGAGAGCCGGGCCACCGGCACCGACAGGTCCTCCTCCCGGAAGAGCCCGAGGGCGATCAGCTCCGCCGCGTACTCCTCGGGCGGACCCGGCCGCCCGGCCGCGTACTCCGTGAGCAGCGGCTTCGGGGACGGTACGGCGGGCAGCTCCTGGCGCAGCCGGCCGACCCGGCCCGAGCGGCCGACCGTCCCGCTGTCGGGGCGCAGGTCCCCGGCGAGGACCCGGAGCAGGGTCGTCTTGCCGGCGCCGTTGGGCCCGGAGACGAGCAGCCGGTCCCCGGCCGAGACCCGCAGCTCGTCGATCCGCAGCCGCTCGCCGACGACGACGTCGACGAGTTCGGCGAGCGGCCCGTCGACGGGGCCTCCTTCGGCGTCGGGGGCCGCCGACGCGATCCGGGCCGTGAAGCGCAGGGGTTCCGGTGGGGCCGGGACCGGGGACCTCCGCAGCTGTTCCAGCCTGACCCGGGCCGCCCTGACCTGGCCCGACAGTTTGTTCTCGTGCGAGCGGCGGTGCTTGCCGAAGCCCTCCCCGGGGTCCTTCCGCGACCCGGCGAGCCGTTGCCCGGCCGCCGCCACCAGCTCCTCCGTACGGGCCAGTTCCTCCCGCCACTCCTCGTGCTCCTGCACCCGGCGGCGGCGGGCCGCGGCCTTCGCCGCGCGGTAGCCGGACCAGCCGTCGCCGTACCGGGTCACCGCGCGGGTGTCCCGGTCCACCTCCAGGATCGTGGTCGCCATGCCCTCGAGGAACGCCCGGTCGTGGGTGACCGCGACCACCGTGCCGCGGTGGGTGCGCAGCCGTTCCTCCAGCCAGCCGGCGGCGGCACGGTCGAGGTGGTTCGTGGGTTCGTCGAGGAGCAGCAGCTCGGCGCCCGAGGCGAGGACGCAGGCCAGGGCGAGCCGTGACTGCTCGCCGCCGGAGAGCGTGCCGACGCTGCGCCCGTACGCGACATGGCCGAGGCCGAGCCCGTGCAGGGCGGCGTCCACCCGGGCGTCGGCCTGGTAGCCGCCCCGTTCCTCGTAGCGGGCGGCGAGTTCCCCGTACGCGAGGAGTTCCTCGGGGGTGGCGGTGCCGAGCGTCTCCTCGGCGTCCCGCATCTCCCGTTCCATGGCGCGGAGTTCGGCGAGCGCCGCGTCGACGGCGTCCCGCACGGTGTGCCCGGGCCCGAGGCCGAGGGTCTCGGCGAGGGTCTGGGCGAGACGTGCGACGCCGCCGGGGAAGCGGACGGTCACCTCGCCGGTGTCGGGCGCCTCGGCCCCGGCCAGGAGCCGGAGCAGGGTGGACTTGCCGGAGCCGTTCTCACCGATGACGGCGGCCTTCTCGCCCGGGCGGACGGTGAGGGTGAGCTGGTCGAGGACGGAGCGGTCCCCGTAGGACTTGGAGACGTCTTTCAGGGTCAACTGGGCGCGGTCGCGCATGGGATCTTTCCCTGGGTGCTGGGGGGCGTTCGGGCCGGGGAGGGGACACCGGGACCACCACTGCCGCGCCCCGAGGGCGCCGGATCAGCGGGTCTGACCGTGTCCGCGGCCGGAATCAGAGAAAGAAGTAGAACGCACCCATGGCCCCGAGTGTAGCTACCGGGGGTGCGGTGCCGCCGCTGCTTTTACGGCGTAGTCCAGGAGTTCGGCGAAGCGCAGCCACCGGAGGAGGGGCACGTTCGGCGGCGCGTGGCCGGGGGCGAGGTGCCGGTGGATGCCGGCGACGATGCCGCCCGGCTCCTCGCGGGCCGGACCGTCGACCCGTCCGAGCGCGGTGAGATAGGCCGCCGCGCAGGCGTCGAGACGGCCGTGGAGGTCCATGAGCGGGCCCCGGAGGCCGTCGGGAAGCAGCGACGGATCGGGGTGGGGGACCTCCAGGAACGCGGCACGGCGGTTCGCCACGGCGGCGACGAGCCCCAGGCGCGAGGGCCCGGCCCCGCCGGGCCAGTGGGGCCGCCAGGGCTGCGCCAGGGGGTCGTCGCTCCGGGGCACCCGCACACCCGCCGCCTTCTCCACGCGGCGGCGGGCCGCGAAGGCCGCGGTCTCCTCGATCCTCGCCGCCCGGCTCGCCTCGAGGACGTCGAGCGCGCGCAGCAGGGCGGCCGTGTCCCGCCGGAGGTCCGGCGCGGGCACGGCCGTCGCGGCCAGATAGGCCCAGGTCGCGTGGAAGCCGAGCGGCCCGTACTCGGCGACGGCACACCGCAGCGCCCCGTACCGCCGCGCGGGCCCCGCCTGCTCGTCACGCACCCGCCGCGCGTAGGTCCCGAAGCTCATCCGGCGAAGCCCGCCCCCAGGACCGTCAGCCGTCGGCCTTCGCGACACCGATCGGGCAGGAGACGCCCGTGCCGCCGATGCCGCAGTAGCCCGCCGGGTTCTTGTCCAGGTACTGCTGGTGGTATCCCTCCGCCGGATAGAAGGTCCGGCCCTCCGCCGGGAGGATCTCCGTGCTGATCGTGCCGTAGCCGGAGCCCGTCAGGACCTTCTGGTAGGCCTGGCGGGAGGCGTCGGCGGTCGCCGCCTGGGCGGGGGAGTGGGTGTAGACGGCCGAGCGGTACTGGGTGCCCACGTCGTTGCCCTGGCGGAAGCCCTGCGTCGGGTCGTGGGACTCCCAGAAGAGCTTCAGGAGGGACTCGTACGAGACCTTCGACGGGTCGAAGACGACCCGGACGACCTCGGTGTGCCCGGTCAGGCCCGAGCAGACCTCCTCGTAGGCCGGGTTCGGCGTGTAGCCGCCCTGGTAGCCGACGAGAGTGGTCCAGACGCCGTCGGTCTGCCAGAACTTGCGCTCGGCGCCCCAGAAACAGCCGAGGGCGAAGTCGGCGACCTCCAGGCCCTCCGGGTACGGGCCGAGGAGCGGGTTGCCGAGGACCGTGTGGCGCTCGGGAACGGCGAACTCCGGCTCGGGGCGGCCGCGCAGGGCCTGCTCGGGAGTGGGGAGGACGGGGGTGCGGGACAGGAACATGCTGCATCTCTCCTCGACGGTCGGCAGTGGTCACAACACCGGCGGGCGGGGAGGGATTCCCCGAGGAGTTCCCCGCAGGGGCCGCTCGGAGGGGGCCCTCCCCGCCCCGCGGCGCCGTCAGTGCGGCAGCGTCGCCGGGTTGCCGCCGTTCGCCTCGTACCCCGCCACCGCCAGGTTCCGGAAGACCGTGAACTCCGCCGCCGGGTCACCGCTCAGCGTCCACGGCACCGCGCCCACGTGACCGTCGACCTTCACCAGCTGGTGCATGGCCTCCGCCCAGCGCTCGCCGCGCACCAGGAACCAGACGAGCAGATGACGGACGTGCGCCAGCATCGGGTCGTCGGACCGGGCCGAGTGCACCGCGTACAGCGCGCCGTCCATCGCCTTCGACACCACGGCCGTACGGAAGAAGTCCTGGACGAGCACCACGTCCGGCACGTGCTCGTACACCGCGAACAGCGGGAGCGCCGCGAGCAGCGAACCCCGCGGGGCGCGCGCCGCGGCCGTCGTCGCGAAGTGGTCGGCCTCCTCGCGGGAGCCGTGCCACTTCTCGCACCAGTAGTGCAGGGCCGCGAGGTGGGCGCCCATGTGCTGCGGCGCCCGGTCGATGACCCGCGCCCACACCTGGTCGAACTCCTCGTGGCTGTAGCCGAGACCGCGGGCCACGGCCAGCTGCGTGATGTACGGGACCGGGTCGCCCGGAGCGAGCAGCGCCGCCTCGTCGGTGACCTTCCGCGCCTCTTCCAGGATGATCCGGAAGTCGTCGGTGCCGGCCGCCGAGGAGCGCCAGGCCTGCTGCACCAGGAACTCGCCGTGGACCGCCGCGCCGCCCGCGTCCTTCGGGGCCTCCGCCCGCCAGGTCCGCAGCCACGCACCGCCGACGCCGGGCCGCTCCTGGAGTTCCAGGGACGCGGCGCCCGCGAAGGCCTGGACGCGCTGCCAGCGCACCTCGCCCTCCTTGTCGGTGGCGGCGAGCAACCGCGACGCGGCCCGCCAGTCCTGGGTGGCCTGGACGACGTCGAGGACGTGCAGGAGCTCGTCGTCCGCGCCCGGGAGCCGTACGTCCTGGTCCTCCTGGCGCACGAATCCGTACGCCTCCGGATCCGCCGCGTCCGGGGCGCCCGGAGCGACCTGACGGATCCCGCCACCGCGGCGGCGCAGCAGGTAGGGGCCGAGGACGCCGAACAACAGGCCCAGCGCGATCAGGAACCAGAGAATCTCCATGGTGTCCATTGTCCAGGACGCACGGTGAGACGATCGCGGCGCCGGGGGCCGCTCGGGACTACGCTCCTGACACATGAGCGACCAGCACTCTCACCAGAGCTTCGAGACCCGCGCGATCCACGCGGGCAACACCGCCGACCCGCTGACCGGCGCGGTCGTCCCGCCCATCTACCAGGTGTCCACCTACAAGCAGGACGGCGTGGGCGGGCTGCGCGGCGGTTACGAGTACAGCCGCAGCGCCAACCCGACCCGTACGGCCCTCGAGGAGAACCTGGCGGCCCTGGAGGGCGGCCGGCGCGGTCTCGCCTTCGCCTCGGGCCTGGCCGCCGAGGACTGCCTGCTGCGCGCGCTCCTCGCGCCCGGCGACCACGTGGTCATCCCGAACGACGCCTACGGCGGCACGTTCCGGCTGTTCGCCAAGGTCGTGCAGCGCTGGGGCGTCGACTTCTCCGTGGCGAACACCTCCGACGTCGAGGCGGTGCGCGGCGCCGTCAACGACCGTACGAAGCTGATCTGGGTCGAGACCCCGTCGAACCCGCTGCTCGGCATCACCGACATCGAGGCGATCGCGGGCGTCGCGCGCCAGGCCGGTGTGAAGCTCGTCGTGGACAACACCTTCGCCTCGCCGTACCTCCAGCAGCCGCTGGCGCTGGGCGCGGACGTCGTCGTGCACTCCCTGACCAAGTACATGGGCGGCCACTCCGACGTCGTCGGCGGCGCGCTGGTGACGGCCGACGAGGCGCTCGGCGAGGAGCTGGCGTACCACCAGAACGCGATGGGCGCGGTCGCCGGCCCGTTCGACTCGTGGATCGTGCTGCGGGGCATCAAGACCCTCGCGGTCCGTATGGACCGGCACAGCGAGAACGCCGAGAAGATCGTCGAGATGCTGACGCAGCACCCGAAGGTCACCCAGGTCCTCTACCCGGGGCTTCCGGAGCACCCGGGGCACGAGATCGCGGCGAAGCAGATGCGTTCCTTCGGCGGCATGATCTCGTTCCGTGTGGAGGGCGGCGAGGAGGCGGCCGTCGAGGTCTGCAACCGTGCGCAGCTCTTCACCCTCGGTGAGTCCCTCGGCGGTGTCGAGTCCCTCATCGAGCACCCGGGCCGGATGACCCACGCGAGCGTCGCGGGCTCGGCCCTGGAGGTCCCGGCCGACCTCGTCCGTCTCTCGGTGGGCATCGAGAACGTCGACGACCTGCTCGCGGACCTGCGGCAGGCGCTGGGCTAGTCGCCGGTACGGGGTCGGGCGGGCGCTCCCGCGGTGT
Organism: Streptomyces sp. NPDC056480; assembly: GCF_042795405.1. Classification (NCBI taxonomy): domain Bacteria; kingdom Bacillati; phylum Actinomycetota; class Actinomycetes; order Kitasatosporales; family Streptomycetaceae; genus Streptomyces; species Streptomyces sp. NPDC056480. The sequence continues at coordinate 12,572 of NZ_JBHTSA010000076.1, forward strand.
CGCGGAGCGTCCGCCCGGCCCGTCGCACCGAGCGCCGCTCGTTCAGGTGCCGGGCAGTGGCTCCTTCATGGAGGCCCGGATCTCCGCGCGGAGCTCGGGGCTGTCCGTGTGCTCGTGGACGGAGACCACGTGCTGGACGGCGGCCCGTACGAGCTCCTCCTCCTCGCCCGACATGTAGAGCGAGCAGCCGGAGACACTCGGAGTGTCCCGGCAGTCGGTTGCTTTCCTGGCCATGACGACCTCCTGACGGGCCTGCGGACAGGCCCCTCCTTCCAGGCTAGGGCCGTCCTCACAGGCCGTCGAACGGCGGTGTGGTCTCCGCCGCCGGGGGCTCCCAGGGCTGTGCCGCGGACGCCCAGAGCACGAAGGCGAGCACCGCGAGCGCGAACAGGGTCCAGGCCACCCGTCGTACCGCACGGTTCCGTCGGAGCAGGCGGGCGCCGCGTTCCGCGGCCTCCCCGGCCAGGTCGCCGGGGACCGGCGGGTGCGGGGTGTCGAGCAGCCGCCGGACCGCCGCCTCCTTGTCCTCGTGGCGGTTCACGCGGCGGTCCTTCCGGCCGGCTTCCCCGCCGGGCCCCGGGTCGCCCGCAGGGTGGCCACGGCCCGGGCGTGGACGGCCCTGACGCGGGTCTCGGGCAGTCCGAGCAGGGCTGCGACCTGTTCCTCGGCGACTCCTTCGTACAGTCGGAGGACGACGACGAGCCGTTCCTGCGGGTGGAGGGCGGAGAGCACGCCGCCCCGGCCGCCGTGGTGCCGCCACGCGGTGCGCGCGAAGCGGGCGGCGAGCTCGCGCCGGGTGAGGTCGTACGGATCCTCGTCCCGCAGCCGCTGCCACACCGCGTAGGTGTGCGCCAGGGCTGCGGTCAGCAGGGCCTGGGCGTGCGGGTTGCGGGTGCGGGTCTCGGCGGTGAGCAGGGTCGCGGTGTGCAGCAGCCGGCCCGCCGCCCCGGCCACGAAGGCGTCGAATTCCCGGGCGCGGTGGGCGCGTTCGGCGCGGGGTCCGTTCCGCTGCTCTGCCACGTCCTCATCTGAGGACAGGGCGGGGGTGGGGTCAAGAGGTCTGCGCGGACTCGCTCGGCCCGTCGGCCGGGCCCTCGCTCGTGGTCGCGGTGCCCGAGGGGGCCGCGGGCGCGGGCGCCGCCGTGGCCGCGGGCTCCGTCGCAGGTCCGCCGGTGTGGGCCGACTGGCGTGCGGACAGGGCGGTGTTGAAGCGGGTGAGGAGGGTGCAGAAGGACTCCCGCTCGTCCGGCGTCCAGCCCTCGGTGACCTCCACCATCAGCTGGCGGCGCGAGGAGCGGACCTCCTCCAGGCGGGCGAGTCCGCGGGGCGACAGCTGGAGCACGACCGCGCGCCCGTCCTCGGGGTGCGAGGTGCGCTTCACCAGGCCGGTGTCGACGAGCGGGGCGACCTGGCGGGTGACCGTCGAGGAGTCGATGCCCATGCCCGCGGCCAGGGCCTTGACGCCCATCGGGCCTTCCTGGTCAAGGCGGTTGAGGAGGAGGTACGCGGCGCGGTCCATCGAGTTGCGGAGCTGCCCGGTGCCGCCGAGGCGGGTCTGTTCGGCCCGGCGGGCGAAGACGGCCACCTGGTGCTGGAGGGCGTCGAGGAGACCGGGGTCGAACTCAGTCGTCATGTCCTGAGATGTGGGCATGGCTGTGGGTCTCTCTCGTGCGGGGGTGGTCGGTTGGTGGGGGACAGAGTACGCGGCCCCGGGGAGGTCCGTACCGGGGCTGCGCAAACCCGCTGGGGGACCCGGTCGCCGGGCGGCCACCAGGGCCGTGAGCTGCGAGACTTGCTGTCATGAGCTTCCGTACGCCTGACCCCTTGCACCGGCTGATGCTCGACGACGTACGGGGGGCGCAGAAGATGCTGTCCGGGGTGGCCAGGACGACGGCGATGGAGGGCAGCCGTCATCTGTCGTCGCTGGTGGGAGCGCCGGTGCACCTCAAGTGCGAGAACCTTCAGCGGACCGGTTCGTTCAAGCTGCGCGGGGCGTACGTGCGGATCGCGGGGCTGCGGCCCGAGGAGCGGGCGGCGGGGGTCGTCGCCGCGTCGGCGGGCAACCACGCGCAGGGTGTGGCGCTCGCCTCGAATCTGCTGGGTGTGCACGCGACCGTCTTCATGCCGGTCGGGGCGCCGCTGCCGAAGGTGGCGGCGACCCGGGAGTACGGTGCCGACGTCCGGCTGCACGGTCATGTCGTGGACGAGACGCTGGCGGCGGCGGAGCGGTACGCGCGGGAGACCGGGGCGGTCTTCATCCATCCCTTCGACCATCCGGACATCATCGTGGGGCAGGGCACGGTGGGTCTGGAGATCCTGGAGCAGTGCCCGGAGGTCCGGACGATCCTGGTGGGCATCGGCGGCGGTGGTCTCGCGGCGGGCATCGGGCTCGCGGTGAAGTCGCTGCGTCCGGACGTGAAGGTGATCGGCGTGCAGGCCGAGGGCGCCGCCGCCTACCCGCCCTCGCTGGCGGCCGGGCACCCGGTGGTGATCGAGTCGCCGGTGACGATGGCGGACGGGATCAAGGTGGGGCGGCCGGGCGACGTGCCGTTCGCGTTGATCCAGGAGTACGTGGACGAGGTCCGTACGGTCTCGGAGGACGCGCTGTCCTCGGCGCTGCTGCTCTGTCTGGAGCGGGCGAAGCTGGTCGTGGAGCCGGCCGGTGCCAGCCCGGTCGCGGCGCTGCTCAGCGACCCGAAGTCGGTCAAGGGCCCGGTGGTGGCGGTCCTGTCCGGGGGGAACGTCGATCCGTTGTTGCTGCAGCGCATCCTGCGGCACGGCATGGCCGCGGGGGGCCGCTATCTGAGCCTGCGGCTGCGGGTCACGGACCGGCCGGGGGCCCTGGCGACGCTGCTGGCGGTGCTCACGGTCGCCGACGCGAACGTCCTGGACGTCAGTCATGTGCGGACCGATCCGCGGCTCGGCCTGACCGAGGCGGAGGTGGAGCTGCACCTGGAGACGAAGGGTCCGGAGCACTGCCGCGAGGTGGCGGACGCCCTGCGGGACGCGGGGTACACGGTGCTGGGCTGAGCCCTGCCCCCGCCCGTCGCATGATCGTGTGTCCCGGGTCACACATTCACTGGGCGGGGCGGCTCGGGCGAACCTAGGATCGGTGGGAAACGCCCGATTTCAACGTCCGTATCTCCCTGGGAGTACCCACATGCCAGGCGCGATCTACGCCGAGGGTCTGGTGAAGACCTTCGGTGACGTACGAGCTCTGGACGGCGTGGACCTCGACGTCCCCGAGGGCACCGTCCTGGGTCTGCTCGGTCCGAACGGCGCGGGGAAGACGACCGCCGTGCGCGTGCTGACGACCCTTCTCCAGCCCGACAGCGGCCGGGCCGTCGTCGCCGGGATCGACGTCCTCAAGGATCCCGACGAGGTGCGTCGCAGGATCGGTCTCTCCGGCCAGTTCGCGGCCGTCGACGAGTACCTCACCGGCCGCGAGAACCTGCAGATGGTCGGGCAGCTCTACCAGATGAGGGCGAAGGACGCGAAGGTGCGGGCCGACGAGCTCCTGGAGCGCTTCAACCTCGCCGACGCGGCCGACCGCACGGCGAAGACGTACTCCGGGGGCATGCGCCGCCGCCTCGACCTCGCGGCCGCTCTCGTCGTGTCCCCGCCGGTCATGTTCATGGACGAGCCGACCACCGGCCTCGACCCCCGCAACCGGCAGGGCCTGTGGGAGGTCATCAAGGAACTCGTCGCGGGCGGTACGACCCTGCTGCTCACCACGCAGTACCTGGAGGAGGCCGACCACCTCGCCCACGACATCTGCGTGGTCGACCGCGGCAAGGTCATCGCGCGCGGTACATCCGACCAGCTCAAGGCGCAGACGGGCGGCGAGCGCGTCGAGGTCGTCGTCCACGCGCCGGGCATGATCGGCGACGCCCGGGGGGTCCTGGCGCGCTACGGCATCGAGGGCATCGGCCACGGCGAGGTGTCCGTGGAGGAGCACACCCGCAAGCTCACGGTCCCCGTGGCCGGCGGCGCGAAGCTGCTCGCCGAGGTCATCCGCGACCTGGACGCGGTGGGTGTGGAGATCGACGACATCGGGCTGCGCCGCCCCACCCTCGACGACGTGTTCCTCTCCCTCACCGGCCATGTGGCCGAGCGGGAGGCGGAGGAGAACGGCGGGTCGGACGGGGACTCCCGGCCCGGCGGCCGCGGCGGCAAGCGCGTGAAGGAGGCGATCGAGTGAGCACCATGAACGACTCCCTGGTGATCGCCCGCAGGAACCTGATCAGAATGTCCAGGATTCCCGAGATGATCCTGTTCGGCCTGATCCAGCCGGTGATGTTCGTGATCCTCTTCACGTACGTCTTCGGCGGCTCGATGAGCGTCGACGGCAGCACCTCCCCGGACGTCTACAAGAACTTCCTGATGGCCGGCATCTTCGCGCAGACCGTCACCTTCGCCACGGCGGGCGCGGGCGCGGGCATCGCCGACGACATGCACAAGGGCCTCATCGACCGGTTCCGGTCGCTGCCCATGGCCCGGGGCGCGGTCCTCACCGGCCGCACCCTCGCCGACCTCGTGCAGACCGCGCTGACGCTGACCGTGCTCGCGGTCGTCGCGCTGATCATCGGCTGGCGGCCCGGTTACGCGGCGCCGACCAACTTCGGGAAGGTGATGGCCGGCTTCGCCCTGCTCCTCCTCCTCGGCTACGCCTTCACCTGGATCGGCGCCCTGATCGGCCTCTCGGTCCGCACCCCGGAGGCCGCCACGTCGGGCGGCCTGATCTGGCTCTTCCCGGTGACCTTCATCTCGAACGCCTTCGTGGACACCAGCAATCTGCCGGGTTGGCTCCAGCCCGTCGCGGAGTGGAACCCGTTCAGCGCGACCGTCCAGGCCTGCCGCAAACTCTTCGGCGATCCGGGTCTGTCGCCGTCCGACGCCTGGCCGATGCAGTACCCGGTGTGGGCGTCGCTGATCTACTCCGTCCTGATCGTCGCCATCTTCCGGACCCTGTCCGTCCGCAAGTACCGGCGCGCGAACGGCTGAGCGCTCCGCGCACCCGGAGCCGTCAGGGCAGGTACCCGGAGACGACGAGGCCGTCGGGGAGGGCGAGGAAGACCGCCCCTCCGGCGGCCAGCGCGTCTCCGGTGGCCTGGGCGTCGAAGTCGTCCGGGAGGTTGGCCTCGAAGCGCTCCTCGCCGGAGGGGGCGGCCGCGGCGACGGAGACCACTTCTCCCTTGCCCACCGTGATCACCCGGTCGCCCGCGAAGTAGATCCGCTGCGGGTCGCCCTCGGTCATCATCGGCGTCATCGACCAGTCCTCCTCGCCGCTCCGCAGGTCGTAGGTGGTCACGGTCTGCCCGTTCGTCACCGCCACCAGACCGTCCGCGTTCACGGCGGGGCCCGCCGTCACCCCCGCGCCGAAGGACCGCTGCCGCTTCAGCGACCCGGCGTCGAGCACCGCCACCGAGCCGTCCGGGGTGCCCGAGCAGAGCACGCTGCCGCTCTTCTCGTGCACGGTGACCTCCTGGCAGCCCTCCGCCCCGCGCGCCGCCGTCTTCCCGGTCCGCGCGTCGAGCGCCACCGGCACGGTCCCGACGGGGACGTACACCCGACCGCCCGCCGCCACCGGCTGCTCGGGGAAGCCGTCGAGCGGTTCCCGCCACAGCTCGCTGCCCACGTCCTTCCCGCTCCCGCCGAGCTTCACCGCCGTCACGAGGCCTCCGCCCGCCCCGCCGTCGCCCCCGGTGGACGCCGTGTTCACGTACGCGGTGTGGAGGACGCCGTCGGCCAGGTCGGAGCCCTTCACCGCCCACGCGGCGCCGGGACCCGGCAGGGTGCCCTGCTTCTCGCCGTCCTGGAGGCCGTACGCGACGGTCCCCGCCGCCTCCGCGACGTACACCCGGTCGCCGACGACGGCCGGGTACTGCGCTGTGGACCGCAGCCCCTCGGCGTTGGTACGCGCCGGCACCGACCACAGCACATGGCCGTTCGCCGCGCTCAGCCCCACCAGCGCGCCGCCGGAACCCGCGCAGACCAGCACCTTCGGGGAGAGGGAGCAGGCCCCGTCGGTGGCCTCCGTCCGCACCATCCAGGGCGACCAGCCCGCCGGGCGGTGGCCCCGGTCCGTCGCCGCCGTCCCGAAGTCGTTGGTACGGCCCTTCCCGCCGTACGGCAGGACGACCTGGCTCAGGGTCGCCGGCGCGGGACTCCCCGTACCGGTCGCGCCGGGGGAGGCGCTGTTCGAGGCCGAGGGCCCCGCCGTCCCGCCGCCCTCCTCGCCGTCCCGGTTCACCAGGACCACGCCTGCCGTCGCCAGGACGGCGACCGTCACCGCACCGGCCACTACCGCGCCCCAGCGGCGCCGACGCGGCACCCCCGGGGCCACCGGCGGTGTCGCCGGGCGGTTCGGGACGGCCGTGGGGGAGTACGGCACCTGCGGTCCGAGCGTCGGCAGGTCCGCCACGCCCGCGCCCGAGGCCGCCGCCTCACCGGCCGTCCGTGCCGCCTCCTCGTACTCGGCGAGCAGCGACAGCACCCCGCCGGGCCAGGGGAAGACCTCGGGGGCCGCCCCGTCACCGAGGAGCGACACCACCTCCTCTGTTGTCGGCCGCTCGGCCGGGTCGAGCCGCAGACAGCGCTCCACCACCGGCCGCAGCTCCTCGGGCACACCGGTCAGGTCGGCGTCCGCCCGGATGATCCGGTAGACCACCGCGGCCATCTCGTCGTCCTGGAAGGGCCCTCGGCCGCTCGCCGCGAACGCCAGGACCGCGCCCAGACAGAACACGTCCGACGCGGGCACCACCGCGCGGCTGCCCGCCAGGTGCTCCGGCGACATGAAACCGGGGGAGCCCACGACCAGACCCGTCGAGGTCAGAGCCGTCGCCTCGAAGGCCTGCGCGATGCCGAAGTCGACCAGCTTGGGCCCGGCCGTGCCGAGCAGCACGTTCGCCGGCTTGAGGTCGCGGTGCAGCACCTTCACCCCGTGCACGCCGGACAGGGCGGTGGCCAGGGCGGTCCCCAGGGCCCGTACCGTCGCGGCGGGCAGCGCCCCGGACCGTACGACGGCCTCCGCGAGCGAGGGACCCGGCACGTACTCCGTCGCCAGCCACGGCGAGGCCGCGTCGGCGTCCGCGTCCACCAGCCGCGCCACTCCCGGCCCGTCGACCGTCCGGGCCGCCGCGATCTCCCGCCGGAACCGGGTCCGGAAGTCCCCGTCGACCTCCAGATCGCTCCGTACGGTCTTCACCGCGACCATCCGGTACGGATCGGCCGTCGGCGCGTCCGCACGGCAGGCGAGATGCACCTCGCCCATGCCGCCCGCGCCGAGCCTGGCGAGCAGCCGGTAGGGGCCGACGAGCCGCGGGGGCCGTCCGGCGGGCAGGGCTTCCAGCACGGGACTACTCCTTCTCGCCGGGCAGGGCCACGGAGGCGACCGCACCCTTGTCGAAGACGACGTACGCGATGCCGCCCACCGGCAGCACCTCCGGCTCCCGGATCTGCTTGGCGACGATGTCGCCGAAGCTCGGGTCGTAGTACTCCTCCTCGGCGCGCGGACCGGGCGCGCCCGGCACCGGTGTGACCTTCAGGCCTCCCGGCCTGCCGTCGGCGCCGAGCCGCACCGTGTAGAGCGCGGAGTAGTCGGCGTACACGACCTGGTCGCCGGCGAGAAGCGGCGACGACCAGCTCTGGGCCAGGCCGGACGGAGCCCGCTCGGCCGGGAACGAGGCGAGGGTCCCGCCGGTGCGCGGGTCGAGGATCCGCAGGCCCCCGTCGAAGGTCACGACGGCCCGCGGTCCGACCGCCGAGGGGGCCGCCGTGCCGAGGCCGCCGGGCAGCGACGCCTTCGAGGCGAGGGTGCGGGCGTCGAGCAGGTGCAGGGCCGTGTCGGTGTCGCTGCCCGACCCGGCTCCGGCGCAGTACGCCGACGCGCCGAGCACCTTGATGTCCCAGCAGTCCTTGGCGGCGGGTTCGACCTGCCCGAGCTGGGTGCCGTTCCGGGCGTCGTACGAGACGAGTCCGCCCTGGCTGAGGGCGTAGACGACGCCCTTGGCGTAGGCGACGGGTTCGTACGCGCGGCGCTCGGCGAAGGAGGTCTCGCCGTTGGTGAGCTCCTTCGACCACAGCTTCTCTCCGTCGGCCAGGGAGAACGCCGTCAGCGCGGCCCGTACGTTCAGGGCGTCCTCCGCCACGTTCGTCGCCGCGAAGACGGTCCCGTCGGCGACGACGGGCCGGGTGGCCCAGAGGCCCTGCGGGCCCACGGCCGGCTTCTCCCAGCGGACGGCCCCCGTGAGCGCGTCCCGGACCTGGAGGGAGCCGTCGGCGACGAGGACCGCGCTGCCGTCGTGGACCGTGGGGGCCGTGGCGCTGCCGGCGGCGAAGGGGAACCCCTTGCCGCTGACATAGGTCTCGCCGGGGGTGTCCTTGGCGGCCGGGACGTTCCACAGCTTCTCGCCGTTCGCCGGGTCCAGCGCCTCGTACCGCCCGTCCGTGGTCCGGCAGACCAGGACCTTCTCGCCGGCCGAGCAGCCGAGTGCCGGGGCGCTGAGCTTCGCCTGCCAGGGCTTCCAGCCGGCCGGCCGCTGGGCGGCGTTCTGCGGGACGACACCGGAGGAGTCGGCGAGGCCCCGGCCGTCGACGCCCGGGATCCGGGGTGCCGGCGGCGCGGCGGGCGGCGCGGCCTTCGGAGGCTGCGGCTTCCCCGGTCCTCCCTCCGGCCACAGCAGGTAGGCGCCGACGCCACCGGCCACGACGGCCAGGGCCACGGCGGCCGCGAGCAGCCGGACCCGGCGGCGGCGGGTCGCGCCGGCCGGGTCGCCCGCCTCGGTCCCGGAGGTCCCGGCGGTCCCGGCCCGCCCGGCCGGCGCGGAGGCCGGTGCCTGTGTCGCCGCGGAATGCAGACCGGGTGCCTCGGGGTCCGCCGCCGCGTTCCCGGGGTCCGCCGGGGCGGCCTCCAGGAGCGGACCGCCGGAGGCGACGAGCTGGGCGAGCTCCGTCCCGTACTCGCCGATGTGGTCCCGCACCGGCCCGGGCCACGGGAAGACCTTGGGCGTGCCCCCGCCGAGCAGCTCCGCGAGCGCCTCCGGCGCCGGCCGGTCCGCCGGGTCCAGGGCCAGGCAGGCGGCGACGGTGTCGCGCAGCTCCTCCGGGACCCGGGCGAGGTCGGCCTCGGCCTGGGAGACCCGGTACAGGACGGCCGCGAGCGGCCCGTCGCCGAAGGGGTCCTCGCCGGTCGAGGCGTAGCAGAGCAGCGAGCCGAGACAGAAGACGTCGGAGGCGGCGGTCACCCGCCGGGCGCCGGCCACGTGCTCGGGCGACATGAAGGAGGGGGTGCCGACCATCAGACCCGTGGCGGTCATGGTGGTGGCCGTGTTGCTGCGGGCGATGCCGAAGTCGATGAGGCGGGGCCCGTCGACGGAGAGCATGACGTTGCCGGGCTTGAGGTCCCGGTGCAGGACCCCCGCCCGGTGCAGATCGACGAGGGCCCGCGCGACGCCGGTGCCGAGCGCGCGGACGGTGTCCACGGGCAGGGCGCCGCCGCGCCGGACGGCCTGCGAGAGGCTGGGACCCGGGACGTACGCGGTGGCCAGCCAGGGCACCTCGGCGTCGGCGTCGCCGCCGAGCGGGGCGGCGGCGTACGCGCTGTCGACGAGCGCGGCGACCCGTATCTCCCGGCGGAAGCGGTCCCGGAAGGCGGGATCGCCCGCGACGTCACGCCGCACGGTCTTCACGGCGACGAAGGTGCCGTCCGCGCCGGAACCGCCCCGCCCGAGGAAGACCTCGCCCATCCCGCCGGCCCCGAGCCTGGCGAGCACTTCGTACGGTCCTATCAGGCGTGGTGCGCCCTCGCGCAGCGGTCCCAGCACGGTGTCATCCCCCTTGTGACGCGGTGTCAGGCCGCATCATGCCTCATCGGCCCAGAACGTGTGCAGGCAGCACGAAGGGCCGGCCCCGGTGGGGGCCGGCCCTTCGTGGAGAGCAGTGCCTCAGCCGGTGTACGGCTTCGCGCTGAGGATCTTGACCGTGGCCTTCTTGCCGTTCGGCAGCTCGTACTCGGCGTCGTCACCGGCCTTCTTGCCGTTGACGCCGACGCCGAGCGGCGACTGCGGCGAGTAGGTCTCGATGTCGCCGCTCGCGTACTCGCGGGAGGCGAGCAGGAAGGTCATCGTGTCGTTCTCGTCGCCGTCGAAGGCGATCGTGACGACCATGCCCGGCTCGACGACGCCGTCGTCCGCCGGAGCCTCGCCGACCTTGGCGTGCTCGAGGAGCTGGGTCAGCTGCCGGATGCGGAGCTCCTGCTTGCCCTGCTCCTCCTTGGCCGCGTGGTACCCGCCGTTCTCGCGCAGGTCCCCCTCTTCGCGGGCGGCGGCGATCTTGATGGTGATCTCCGTGCGCGCGGGACCAGACAGGTACTCAAGCTCGTCCTTGAGCTTGTTGTACGCCTCCTGGGTGAGCCAGGTGACGTTGTCGCTGGTCTGGGTCACAGGTGCTCCTCGTAGGTACTGGGAATACAAAGCATCGCCCTACACGGGAAAGCTCTGCTGTCCCGGGTGGGCGAAACCACGAGCCTAACAATGAGTGGCGAAAAGCGGGAGGACATAACCATCAAGATGGCGTCACCCCAGGTCACCGGGGTGACGCGCCGGGACTCGACACCCGGTCCCTACCCACCGCTACCGAGCCGTACACCCCATGAGCTCCGCGCTGGTGGCGCGGGCGGTCGTGCGCAGCGAGTAGACGCGGTCGACCCGGCTCGCGGCGTCGTCGACCCGGACGTCCTTGCGGGCCACCTCGGCGCCGTCCTCGGAGCGGGAGCGCAGGGTGCAGACGCCCTTGACGCCCTCGTCCTTGCGGATCTCCAGGTGGACCTGGACCTCGGTGGAGCTCACCACGTCGAACTTGATCATCTCGGCGCTGATCTTGCTGTCGACGACGTAGTACCAGCCGAACCAGCCCATCAGGCCGAGGAAGAGGACGCCGAGCACCGCGCCCGTGATCTTGAGCTTGCGGTCGGCCGCCTCGTCCGCGGAGCGTCCGTAGCGCCCCTCGGGCAGCTGCTCTCGCACCGCGCTCATGATCGATCCTCTCGAAGCCGGGGGTGGCGGAATTTTCACTCCCCCGATTCCGTCACTATAGAGACCACCCTCCGCGTCGAATCACTGAGGATCGAGTCTTGACTGAGCAGCTGCGACTGATGGCCGTTCACGCCCACCCCGACGACGAGTCGAGCAAGGGTGCGGCCACGATGGCCAAGTACGTGTCCGAGGGGGTGGACGTCATGGTCGTGACGTGCACGGGCGGCGAGCGCGGCTCGGTCCTGAACCCCCAGCTCCAGGGTGACGCCTATGTCGAGGCGAACATCCACGAGGTGCGCCGCAAGGAGATGGACGAGGCCCGCGAGATCCTCGGCGTCTCCCAGGAGTGGCTGGGCTTCGTCGACTCGGGCCTGCCCGAGGGCGACCCGCTGCCGCCGCTCCCCGAGGGCTGCTTCGCCCTGGAGGACGTCGACACCGCGGCCGGGGAACTGGTCCGCAAGATCCGCTCCTTCCGTCCGCAGGTCGTCACGACCTACGACGAGAACGGCGGATACCCGCACCCCGACCACATCATGACCCACAAGATCTCGATGGTGGCCTTCGACGGCGCGGCCGACGCCGCGAAGTTCCCCGAGGCCGAGTTCGGCCCGGTCTGGCAGCCCCTGAAGCTCTACTACAACCAGGGCTTCAACCGCCCCCGCACGGTCGCCCTGCACGAGGCGCTCCTCGCGCGCGGCCTGGAGTCCCCGTACGGCGAGTGGCTGGAGCGCTGGAAGGAGTTCGGGGGCAAGGAGCGGACGCTGACCACCCACGTGCCCTGCGCGGAGTTCTTCGAGATCCGCGACAAGGCCCTGATCGCCCACCGCACCCAGATCGACCCCGACGGCGGCTGGTTCCGCGTCCCGATGGACATCCAGAAGGAGGTCTGGCCGACGGAGGAGTACGAGCTCAGCAAGGCGCTGGTGCCCACCTCCCTCCCCGAGGAAGATCTCTTCGCGGGCATCCGCGACAATGCCTGACATGAGCGCACACCTGGCACTGACCCAGCTTGTCCCCTTCGCCGCCGAAGAGCTGGACGAGAACAAGGTGACCCCCGGCGTCCTCGGCTTCGTCGTCTTCGCGGTGCTGGCCGTCGCGGTCTGGCAGCTGATGAAGTCGATGAACCGCCACATGGGCAAGGTCGACTTCGAGGAGGCGCCCGACCCGGCCGCCGCCCCGGAGACCCCGGCCGCCTCGGCCGGCGCCGCCGGCAAGTAGCCGACCCGCCCCCGGGCCCGTACCCCAGCGGTACGGGCCCGGGGGCACCGTCGTGCCACGGCGGGCTACGCCCCCGGCACCCCGGCCTCCCGGGTTACGCCGCCGCCACCCCCGGCCTCCCGGGCTACGCCCCCGGCACCCCCAGGACCTCCCGGGCGTGCCGGTGCGGCACCATGCCCAGGTCCCAGGCCTGCCAGGGCGTCGACGGGTGGATGCCCCGGCCCAGGACCACCGTGTACGCCTCGGCGCAGTCGTCGAGCCGCGGGTCGCGCGCCGGATGCCGGTCCGCGACCAGCGCGGCGAGCTCCTCGCGCGCCGTGACCGTCCCCGGCTCCGGGTTCCCCGGAACCGCGTGCGGGAGCAGCGTGCAGCGCAGGAAGCGGGCCCAGTCCGCGCCCCGCAGGTCGCCGTACGTGCCGAACAGCGCACGGGCCTCGTCGCACAGCCCGAGCGCCTGCGGCACCCGGGCGTTGCCGGCGTCGATGATCGCCAGTTCCAGGGAGGTCCAGGCCTCCCCGTGCGGCACCCCGATCCGGTGGAAGTCCGCCCGCGCGTCCACGAGCAGCTGCCGGGCGAAGCCCGAATTGCGCAGACCGCCGGTGCGGGCCGCGAGCTGGTCGCGGGTGACCCGCCCCGAATGGTGCCGGGCACTGGCCAGGCCGTACACGTCCCGCATCCGCGAGAACATGGTCCGCGCCCTGCCCAGCTCCCGTACCGCGTCGTCCCGGTCGCCGCGCTCCTCCAGCGCATGGGCCAGGTGGAACAGCGTCCACGCCTCCCCCCGCGCGTCCTCCTGCTCCCGGTGCCTGGCGAGCGCCCCGCGCAGCCCCTCGACGGCCGGTTCGGCGTCCCCGGCGGCGAGCCGCGCCCTGGCCAGCTGCGTCAGCGCCCAGGCCTCGCCGCGCCCGTCGTGGATCCGCCCGTAGCCGTCGAGGGCCTCCCGCAGTGCGGCCTCCGCGCCCGGCACGTCACCCCGCAGCAGCAGCACCTGGCCCCGCTGGAAGTGCGCCCACGCCTGCCCGTGCGGGGACTCGTGCTCCCGGTGCAGCGCGAGCGACCGGTCGAGCAGCGCCGACGCCTCCGCCAGGTTCCCCCGGTCCCGCTCCACGGCCGCGAGCGCGTGCAGCGTCCAGCCCCGGTCGGCGGCGAGCGCCTCCGGCTCCTGGAGCGCGAGCGCCTCCCGCAGCCGGGCCGCCGCGTCCGTGAGCCGGCCCTGGTGGTGCAGGGTGATGCCGAGCGAGCAGAGCGCGAGCGCCGCCCCCGGATCCTGGTGGGCCTCCTGGTAGAGCGACACCACGGACGTCAGGGTCGTCCTGGCCTTGTCGAGCTCGCCGATCTGCCGGGCCGCGATGCCGGTCCGCCACTGCACCGAGCGGGACAGCTGGCCCTGCCCGACGGACTCGGCCAGTTCGTTGATCTCGCCGAGCCGGTAGAGGTCGCCGCGCAGCAGGCAGTAGTCGCAGAGCGCGCCCAGCAGGTCGAGCACGGTCTGCTGGTCGACGCCCTCCGTGTGCCGCAGGGCCGCGGTGATGAAGCTGGACTCCTCGTCGAGCCAGCTCAGCGCCGCCTCCAGGGAGCCGAAGCCGTGCCCGTCGAAACGGTTGGCGCGGGTCGACATCTTGCCGTCGACCATCCGGATCACCGCGTCCGCGAGCTCTGCGTAGTTCCGTATCAACCGCTCCTGCGCCGCCGCGATCTCCGCCGCGTCCTCCTCGTCGAGGAGCCGGGCGGCGGCGAAGCCGCGCACCGCGTCGTGCAGCCGGTACCGCTCCCCGCGCACCGGGGCGAGCAGCCCCGCGCCGGCCAGCTCCCGCAGCAGCCGGGCGCCCTCGGCGCCGCTCCCGTCGAGCAGCGCGGCGGCGGCCGCGGCACCGAGGGAGGCCCGTCCGGCGAGCGAAAGCCGCCGGAGCAGCCGCCGCGCCTCGTCGTCGAGGTCGACGAAGTACCGCGTCCCCAGGGCGCGTTCGACCGGGGCGTCACCCCGGCCCGGTCGGCCGAGGGCCTCCGCCAGCTCGTCCATGGACCGCCGGCGCAGCAGGGAGCCCGCCGCCCGCAGCGCCAGCGGGAGCCCGCCGCACAGCTCCCGGATCCGGTCGAGCGCCTCCGCGTCGTAGGGGCCGGGGTCCCGCGCCCCGCCCGCCGCCCGCAGCAGATCCTCCGCCCCGGCCGCGTCGAGCGCCGCCACCGGCAGGACGTGCGCGGCCACGTCCCCCAGGTCCAGCGGCTCCCGGCAGGTCACCAGGACCAGACTCTCGGACCGCTCCGGCAGCAGGGCCCGTACCTGGGCCGGGTCCACGGCGTCGTCCAGGATCACCGTCACCGGCACTCCGGTCAGCTGCCGCTGGTACAACTCGGTGAGCCGCGCGACCTGTTGGTCCGCCGTGGCGCCCTCGCGGAAGAGGAGCCGGTCGCGCGGGGCGCCGAGCCGGTTGAGCAGATGGAGCAGCGCCTCCCGGGTCGCGAGGGGCCGCTCACCGCTCGCGCCTCCCCGCAGGTCCACCACGCACGCGCCGCGGAACTGGTCGCGGAGCGCGTGCGCCGCCCGTACCGCGAGCGCCGTCCGCCCGGATCCGGGCTCGCCGTGCAGCAGGACCACCGTCGGCCGGGTCTCCGCCGAGGCGCGCCCGGTCTGCACCCACCGGGTGATCCGGGCCAGTTCCTCCCGGCGGCCCGCGAAGTCTCCGCCGGGGTCGGGGAGATGGCCGAAGGACCGTTCCAGTACGGCCCGCCGGCGGGCCGCCGCGCTGCGATCGGTCCCGCGCAGCCGCTCGGGCCGTGCTGTGACGGACCGTCGGTCCGGGGCGGACCGTTCCTCCGTCGGGGGTGCGGCGCCGTTCCCCTCGGCGGGCGCCACCCGCTCCCGTTCCAGGTACGGGCGCATGCCCCGCACCTCCAGGGCCTTCAGCCAGCGCAGTCGCGCCGCCTCGACGGCGGCGTCCGGCACGGCCGCTTCCGCCGGTGCCGTCGGCGAGGTCGCGACTGTCGGCGCGGCCTGTGCGGCCCGTCCCCCCGTCGCCTTCAGTACCGTCGCCGCGGCGCCCGCCGCCGCGACCACCGCGCCCGCGCCGAGCGCCGTCCCCGTCGTCGTACCGAGTGCCAGGTCCGCGCCGACCGCGGCGACGGCCGCGACCGCGGCGACGAGCGCGGGGCCGCCGAACAGCGGGCCGGAGGAGCGGTTCGCGGTGGTCCGGGTGCCGGCCTCGCCCTCCTCGACGGCCCGTACGTACGCCGCGTACTCCTCGCCCGCACCCGCCGCCATCGCGTCCAGCGCGGCGCGGCCCCGGGCGAGCAGCGTCTCCGCGTCCGCCCGGCGCCCGGAGCTTCGCAGCTCCTCCTCCACCGCCCGTTCCCACAGCCGCTCAGCCTCGGCCCGATGGCTGTCCCGCATGTGCGTCCCCCTCCGCGCGTGCCCGGCGATCCCGTTCCTGAGGCCCTGTCAGGCCCCGGACCGTGCGCGTCCAGTGTGCTGCGCGGGGCGCGAAGGCGCGAGAGCGGAGAAAGGAGGGGGTGGCCGCGGCGGGACGGCCGGCATGCCGAACGCCGAGGGGCGTCGTGGGTCGATAACTGGCCGGATGCCGTGCGGGTCGAGCTTCCCGGGTCCCGGCACCCGGGGCTCCCGCGCCCGGCCCCGGTATGGCGGGGCACCCCCGCGCGGCGGCGCCCCAAACACCGTTCGCGGCCGGCGGAATCACCGTCCTCAATCTTCCGAGTCGCCCCGTATAAAGGATCCGTAGTGGTGGCCGAAAAGAGTTGGCACTCCTGTTTCTTTCCCGCTCCTGTGTTATATGCGGCAAGAGACCGTCAATTGCGCTTGACGAGTTCTTGAAGGTCTGCCTAAGGTCGGTCCGCAGCTTCCAGTTGCAAACGTTGTGCAGCGCGTTCACACAGAGCGGGCGACGGGGGTGGCAACGTTCTATATGCCTGGACCATTCGCTCGCATGACCACCGACGAAAGGTTAGTGAAGTGCGATCTGAAATGACTCTTACGAGCTCGAATTCCGCTGAGGCTCTGGCGGCGCAGGACTTTGCGAACACCGTTCTCAGCGCGGCGGCCCCGGGCTTCCACGCGGACTGCGAGACGCCGGCCATGGCCACCCCGGCCACGCCGACCGTCGCCCAGTTCGTGGTCCAGGGCAGCACGATCTGCCTCGTCTGCTGATGAAGCACTGAGCCTGCCGCCGGAGAGGCCCGTCACGACCGGGCCTCTCCGGCGCGCGGTTCCGCAGGACTCACGACGGCGGCCAGGTATGCGACGGGGGAGACGGACAATCCGGTGAAATGGAAGTGGCGGAGGCAGTACGCCTCGAATGCGAAAGGCGCTCAGGAAGCGGCCGATCGCGTATTTCTTCCGATTGCGGTCGGCCAGGCCCTGGCGGCCGCGGAGACCCTTTTCCTCCGTGAAGAATTCGAAGACGACGGATATTTGCGGGGCACATCGGCCCAGCAGTATCCGCAAGGCACATTACGGCACCGGATAGGCCGCGTACTCGACCATCCGCGCACTCCCCGCGTCCTGGCGGGAGTGACCCTCGCAGCATCGGCCGGGCTGGTGCTCGCACGCGGCAACCGGAAGGCGCAGATCGCCGCCGCCGCGGTCATCGGGACCTGCAACCGGCTGAGCGAGATCCGCACCCCGTACGGGCGGGACGGCGCGGACCAGATGACGGCGGTCATCACCCAGTACCGGGCCCTCACCGGGCTGATTCCCGACCAGCGGCTCTCCGACGACCTCTTCCTGCGCGCGGTCAACCTCCAGGCCGGGCTGAGCTATGCCGTCTCGGGAATCTCCAAGGCCTTCGGCAGCAGCTGGGTCCAGGGCGACGCCCTGCTCGAAGTCCTGCAGACGGAGGCGTACGGCCGGGGGCCCGCCGCGGCGATCCTGCGCAGGTACCCGCGACTCTGCCGGGCCCTGACCGTCGGCACGGTGGTGTGGGAGACGGCCTTCCCGCTCGTCTACCTGTTGCCGCGCAAGCAGGCCTCCCACGCGCTCACGGCCGTCAAGGCCTTCCACGTCGGCGTCGCGGCGGCCATGGAACTGCCGCGCTTCGTCTGGGGGTTCTTCGGCTCCCACGGAGCCGTCGGCTACGTCCTGGACACCCGGGGCGCACCCCGGACCTTCGAGAAGGCCGTGTTCGGCATCGCCGGCGGCGCCGTCCTCACGAGCGCGCTGATCGCGCGCGAGAAGCGCCGGGTCGCCGAGCGGCGGCGGCTCGGCCCCAAGGGCGCCGCGCGGCTGCGCCACGGCGACGGCGAGGTCGAGTACCGCGTGGACCGCCCCGAGGAGGGGACTCCCTCCCGCGCGGTGATCGTCCTGGAGTGCGGCCTCGGGCAGTCCTTCGAGTCGTGGGAATGGGTCGCGGAGAGCCTGGCCGAGCACCACACGGTCATCCGTTACCACCGCTCCGGATACGGCCTCACGACGTCCCGCGCGGCCAACGGCGACCTGCTCGCCGCCGTGCTCGACGAGGTGGGCGCCGAGGGGCAGATCGTGGTGGCCACCCACTCGATCGGATCGCTGAGCGCGGCCTCGTACCTGGGCGAGGGGTTCTTCGCCGGCCGCGTCGACAAGCTGATCGTCGTCGACGGCACCGACCCGGTGCTGCTGGACGAGGACCGCACGGACCGCAGGCGGCTCGGCCGGTTCCTCCAGGCACAGGTCTACACGCTCGTGGCGGCGCTCACCGGAATCTACGAGTGGGCTCCCAACGCGGTGGAGCGGCAGGCGGGCTACACGCCCGACGTCCAGTACAGCCACGTGCAGTTCGTGTTCTCGCCGAGGAACATCGTCAACTCGGTCCGCGAGTACCGCCGCATCCGGACCGAGGACGCCGTGGACCGGCTCGGGGCGGTCGACTCGGTCCTGGTCGTCGCCTCGGACGAGTACGCCGACCAGCAGGCGGTGCTGGCCGAGAAGCTCGGGGCGAAGTTCGAGGTGGTACGCGGCTCGGCGCACCGGTCGATCATCGGATACCGGGAGCACGCCGAACAGGTCGAGGGCGCTATCAGAAGGTTCATGGATGCTTACTGACCGGATCAAGGGCGGGGCGGCGACCGTCGCGGTCGGGGCGCTCGCGGCGCATCTGGTCGCGACCGTGCTGCAGAACACCCCCGACTCGTACAACCAGGACATGCGCACGTTCACGGGCGGCTGGCCCATTCCCGGCTGGCGGTTCTTCGCACCGAACCCGGGCGTGCAGAACGTGCACCTGCTGGTGCGGGAGACCACCGACGACGGCCCGACGCCGTGGCGCGACGTCACGCCCGTCGTGCCGCACGGCTGGACGCAGGTGCTGTACAACCCGCGGAGCCGCGGGCCCAAGGCGCTCTTCGACGCCATGCAGCAGCTCTCCATCATGAGCGCGAACCAGGCCGACTTCTCATGGGTCACCCAGAGCCTGCCGTACGACCTGGTGCTCGCGGCGAGCCGGGCCGCGGTGGGCGAGGACGCGCGTGCGCTGCAGTTCCTGCTGATGAACGTGTTCCCCAGCGCTCCGGCGGACCAGCGGATGAAGCCGATCCTCACGTCCGAGTGGATCCCCCTCGGCACCGCCCGTCGCCCGGCGGGAGCCACCGCGTGAACGTGGAGAAGTTCGAGGGCGCGGAGCTGCACGTCCACGTCACGGGCTCCATCAGCGCGGCGCTCGTGCCGTGGTGGATCCACTGGCTGCGGGACTTCCAGCCGGAACTGGTCGTGAACGTGTCGGTGACGCCCGCCGCCACGCGGTTCCTCGCGGTCCGGGCGCTCCGCCACCTGGCCAACGGCGCGGTGTGGGTGGACTCCTGGGACGAACCGGACGTGCCGCCCGAGGTCAACTCGGGGAAGAGCGGGGCCTCCGAGTGCTTCCTCGTCTTCCCCGCCACGCTGGACACCGTGATGCGCCTGGCGCAGGGGCGCGCGGACTCGCCCGCCCTCATGATGCTCCAGCTGACCGACGCGCCCCTCGTGATCGCGGACACGTTCCCGGGGTCCAACGAGATCGTCGAGAACAACGTGCAGACCCTCAAGCTCCGCCCGAACGTCGAGTTCGCGCCGCGGGTCAACGGCGTACGCGCGAGCAACCGGCAGACGGCCGAGGTGGGGTTCAACCTGCCGGGTGCCCTCGCCGTGGCCAACAGGATGCGGAAGGAAGGGCGTTCAGGTGAGTGACCCGAGCGTGTACGACGAGACGGCGATCGAGGCGTACGACCTGGTGTCGTCGATGCTCTCCCCGGGGGCCGGGCTCGTCGCCTGGGTGTCCTCGCACCGTCCCCTGGAGGGGCGGACCGTCCTCGACCTGGGGTGCGGCACGGGCGTGTCCGCGTTCGCGCTCGCCGAGGCCGGAGCGCGGGTCGTGGCGGTCGACGCCTCGCGGCCGTCGCTGGACCTGCTGGAGAAGAAGCGCCTCGACCGCGCGGTCGAGGCCGTGGAGGGCGACTTCCGCGACCTCCGCCTCGACACCGCGTTCGACGTGGTCACGATGTCCCGGAACACCTTCTTCCTCGCCCAGGAGCAGGAGGAGAAGATCGAGCTCCTGCGCGGCATCGCCCGGCACCTGAAGCCGGGCGGCGCGGTCTTCCTGGACTGCACCGACCCCGCCGAGTTCCAGCGCGCGGGCGGCGACGCGCAGTCGGTCACCTACCCGCTGGGCAGGGACCGGATGGTGACGGTGACGCAGACCGCGGACCGCGCCGGCCAGCAGATCCTGAGCATCTTCCTGGTCCAGGGCGCGTCCACACTCACCGCGTTCCACGAGCAGGCCACCTGGGCTACGCTGGCGGAGATCCGGCTGATGGCACGGATCGCGGGTCTGGAGGTGACGGGCGTCGACGGGTCGTACGCGGGTGAGCCCTACACCGCGCGCTCGCGGGAGATGCTGGTCGTTCTGGAGCGGCAGTGAGCGAAGTGCCGGCGATCGCCGCGGAGGACGCCACGGTCGTCCTGGACGGGACCACCCTCCTCGCGCCGACGACGTTCGAGGTGCAGCCCGGCGAGTTCTGGTGCCTCACCGGCAGCAACGGCTCCGGGAAGACGACCCTGCTGCGGGCCTTCCTCGGGAGCCGGCGGCTGACGGACGGCGCCGTCCTCGTGCGCGGCGAGACCGTCGACATGGCCAGGCCCCGGCACCGGCGCCTGATGGCCTCGCTCGTCGAACCGATCCCCGTCGCCCGTGACATGACGATCCGCGAGCAGGTGACCCTGGTCGCCGCCTCCTGGTACGGCAACACCGCGGAGACCGCCGGACGCGCCGACGAGATCATCGGTCGCCTGGGGCTCACCGACCTGGGCACCCGCTTCCCCTCCCAGCTCTCCTCCGGTCAGCTCCAGCTCTTCAACCTCGCGCTGACCCTGGTCCGCCCCGCCGACGTCATCCTGCTCGACGAACCCGAGCGGCATCTCGACACCGATCGCGTCGACCTCGTCGCCGCCCTGCTCTCCGAGCGCGCGGAGCAGGGCACGTCGTTCCTGGTCGCCACCCATGAGGCCGCGATGGTGGAAGCCTGCGACGGCGTCATGGAGCTGGGATGACCACGGACAGCATCACCGCCGTCGAGGCCGACCCCAGGGACCGCGTCCACGCCGTCCGGCACCGCTACGCCCACCGCGGCGACCGTGCCACGGTGCAGGACTGGGCGTACACCGTCTACCTCAGCGTCATCCTCGGCGCCGTCTACGTGGCGCCCGTCGTCTACCTGGTGAGAACCACGGATGCGCTGGTCTCCCTGCCGTCCGCCGAGGCGGCGACGCCCGTGGCGTGCCTGGTCGCGGCGGCGGTGTTCGGGGGCGCCCAGCTCACCGGCCGGTTCTGGGGACCGCTGGTGCTCAAGCCGTTCCTGCTGCACGTGTTCATGTCGACGGACCTGTCCCCGACGCACTACCTCGGCACGATCGCCCGCCGTCGGCTCGCGTACGCGGGACTCGGCACGCTCCTGGCGGTCTGCACGGCGACGTTCCTCGCGACCGACCTGTTCGACCACCCGGGAACCGCGCTGCTGCCGCAGGCCGTGGCCGTCGCGGTGGGCATCGGCGCCGTCGCCCCCGTCGCATGGCTGTGGGGCCAGGTCAGGACGGTGCGCGAGAACGTCCTGCTCGCCGCCGCCGTGGCCGGCACGGCGACCGCCGTGGCCCTGCTCGGCCGGTCCGCGCTCCTCGGCGGCAGCGGCCCGTGGCTCGTCAGCGCCGTCCTCGCGGTCGCGGCCGCGCTGCTGGGCCGGTCCGCCTTCCGGTCCGTCCGTACGGTCGACCTCGCCCGGCTCGCCCGCGAATCCGCGCGTGCCGCCGAGGCCCAGACCTTCGCCTGGACCGGCACGCTCCACCACGCGCTCGACCTGTACCGCCCGCAGCCGCGCGGGCTCACATCCGCCCTGACGCGCCCCGACGGGCGGCTGCGCGGCCACCTCGCCCAGGGGGCGGTCCGCGCGGTCCGCACACGGGGCCGCGCGATCGCGGCCGCGGTGTTCCTGCCCACAGGAGGCGCCCTGCTGACGTTCGGCGTCGCCGAGCCGGACGCCCGGCTCGCGACCCTGTCCTGGACGGCCGGCACGGTCGGCGTGTACCTGGGGTCCGGGTGGATCGGCGAGAGCTGGCGCGGACTGCGCGACGAGCTGACCCTGGCCCCGCTGCTCGGCGAGTGGTGGGGCGGGCTGCTGGGCCGCACCCTGGCCTGGCCGGTCGTCGCCGTCGTGGTCCCGGTGGGGCTCGCGAGCGCCGTCACCCTCCTGGCCACGTGGCCGCTCCAGGGCGGTGGACCGGCCGACGCGGTCCTGCTCACGGCGGGGTCGGTGGTGCTCGCGCTGGGCGCCAGGTTCCTGCGCGAGATGAAGATGAACCTGCCCGTCGAACTGCTGCTCCCCCTCATCACGCCGCTGGGCGACCTCTCCGCCCTCCGTGTCTTCGTGTGGCAGTTCGACGGACTCGTCGTCGTCCTCGCCGGCGTCCTGGTGATGAACGGGACGGGGTCCGCGTCCGGCGCGGCCCTGATCGCCCTGGGCGTGGCGGCCTGCTGCGTCTGGGCGGGCCTGCGCCGTACCGGCTGGTCCCTCCGGCCCTTCGTCACCCGCCTCGGCCGGGTGTAGCGGAGCCCCGCGGGAGTGGCCCCCGGTCCGCCGGGGGCAGGGGTCCCGCGCGACTCCGGGGCGGCAGGGCAGGATGGACACCATGGCGAACCGACTGGCCCATGAGACCTCCCCGTACCTCCTTCAGCATGCCGACAACCCGGTCGACTGGTGGCCGTGGTCGGCCGAGGCCTTCGAGGAGGCCCGGCGCCGCGACGTCCCCGTGCTGCTCAGCGTCGGATACAGCTCCTGCCACTGGTGCCACGTCATGGCGCACGAGTCCTTCGAGGACGACACCACCGCGGCCCTGGTCAACGAGAACTTCGTCGCAGTGAAGGTGGACCGCGAGGAGCGCCCCGACGTCGACGCCGTCTACATGGAGGCCGTCCAGGCCGCGACCGGCCAGGGCGGCTGGCCGATGACCGTCTTCCTCACCCCGGACGCGGCCCCCTTCTACTTCGGTACCTACTTCCCGCCCGAGCCCCGCCACGGCATGCCCTCCTTCCCGGAGGTCCTGGAGGGCGTCAAGGGCGCCTGGGCCGACCGGCGCGACGAGGTCGGCGAGGTCGCGGAGCGCATCGTGAAGGACCTCGCGGGACGCTCCCTCGCGTACGGCGGCGACGGCGTCCCCGGCGAGGAGGAACTCGCCCAGGCCCTCCTCGGCCTGACCCGCGAGTACGACGCGAACCACGGCGGCTTCGGCGGTGCCCCCAAGTTCCCGCCGTCCATGACCCTGGAGTTCCTGCTCCGCTGCCACGCCCGTACGGGCTCCGAGGGCGCCCTCCAGATGGCTGCCGACACCTGCGAGGCGATGGCCCGCGGCGGCATCTACGACCAGCTCGGCGGCGGCTTCGCGCGGTACGCCGTCGACCGCGCCTGGGTCGTGCCCCACTTCGAGAAGATGCTGTACGACAACGCCCTGCTCTGCCGGGCGTACGCGCATCTGTGGAAGGCCGACGGCAGCGACCTGGCCCGCCGGGTCGCCCTGGAGACCGCGGACTTCCTGGTCCGCGAACTGCGCACCCCCGAGGGAGGCTTCGCCTCGGCGCTGGACGCGGACAGTGACGACGGCACGGGCAAGCACGTCGAGGGCGCCTACTACGTGTGGACCCCGGCGCAGCTCACCGAGGTCCTCGGCGCGGAGGACGCCGCCCTCGCCGCCGCCCACTACGGCGTCACCGAGGACGGCACCTTCGAGCACGGCAGCTCCGTCCTCCAGCTCCCGCAGGAGGCCGGTCCGGCCGACGCCGACCGGATCGCGTCGATCGCCGCCCGGCTCCTCGCCGCCCGCGAGGAGCGCGAGCGTCCGGGCCGCGACGACAAGGTCGTCGCCGCCTGGAACGGTCTCGCGATCGCCGCCCTCGCCGAGACCGGCGCCCTCTTCGACCGCCCCGACCTCGTCGAGCGCGCCACCGAGGCCGCCGACCTGCTGGTCCGGGTCCACATGGACGAGTCCGCCCGCCTCACCCGCACGTCCAAGGACGGCCGGGCCGGCACCAACGACGGTGTCCTGGAGGACTACGCCGACGTCGCCGAGGGCTTCCTCGCCCTCGCCGCCGTCACCGGCGAGGGCGCCTGGCTCGACTTCGCCGGCTTCCTCCTGGACCTCGTCCTCGACCGCTTCACCGCCGAGGGCGGCGCCCTCTACGACACCGCCCACGACGCAGAGGCGCTGATCCGCCGCCCGCAGGACCCCACGGACAACGCCACCCCGTCCGGCTGGACGGCCGCCGCGGGCGCGCTGCTCTCGTACGCCGCGCACACCGGCTCGGACGCCCACCGTGCCGCGGCCGAGGGCGCCCTCGGCGTCGTCAAGGCCCTCGGGCCGCGCGCGCCCCGCTTCATCGGCTGGGGCCTGGCCGTCTCCGAGGCCCTCCTCGACGGGCCCCGGGAGATCGCCGTGGTGGGCGCCCCCGGCGACGAGGCCTTCCGCGAGCTGCGCCGCACCGCGCTCCGCGCGACCGCCCCCGGCGCGGTGCTCGCCTTCGGCGCCCCCGACAGCGAGGAGTTCCCGCTGCTGAGGGACCGCCCGCTGGTGGCCGGCGGCCCCGCCGCGTACGTGTGCCGTCACTTCACCTGTGACGCGCCGGTCACCGACCCGGAGGCGCTGCGCCGGAAGCTCTGAGGCCTCCGGAACGGGGACGGCCCCGCGACCCCTCCGAGGAGGGGCGGCGGGGCCGCACCGTGCCGCGCGTCGTCGCTCAGCTGTTGCCGGCGCCGTTGCCGGACAGCACGGGGATGTCGCTGAGGATGTGCGACAGCGGCTCGTCACCCTTGGCCTGGGTGGAGTTCTCCGTGCACTGCTGGTTCTGCGGGGAGGACAGGACGTTGACGTCCTGGACCGCGATCGGGATGAGGCCGATGAGCGAACCGGCGTTGACCTTGGCCGGCAGGCCGACGCACGGCTTGTTCAGGGAGCCCTGAACGAGCGCGAACTGCGGGCTCATGTTGCCGTGGGTGGCGGAGTTGCCGAACTCCTGGTGGGCGCCGTTGCCGCTGAGCGACGTGGTGCCACCGTCGTCGGCGATGGCGAGCGCCTGTCCGGCACCCGCCGCCGTCGCGCCGAGCACCGACGCGGCCACAGCAGCCGTAGCCAACAGCTTCTTCATTGTTCAGGCCTTTCGGATCGTGGCCCGCTGAGTGCCGAGCCGTGCTGATCAACTGGTCAGCGGTACGGAGGTTCCGCGAAGTCCACCGGACGGACTACGGGCAGATGAGCGAAGCCCCCGGCGTCGGCCGGTAGGTGCCCACGGAGATCTCGCTGGGCGCGACCTCGTCGGCCGCCGGCAGCGGGCGGTCCTCGCGCAGCCGCCGGAAGACCTCGGCCGCCCCTTCCTCGTCCCAGGCGATGGTGGACCCGACGCCCGCGATGACCGGGTTGAAGCCGCGTACGGGCACGGTGGCGAACTCCGTACGGTCCGGGGGCAGGTCCCGCAGCCGCCAGGCGAGCCGCACCAGCTCGGGCGCGGTGATCCCGCGTTCGGTCGCGCCCGTCCCCCGCAGGGTCTCGGCGAGGTCCTTGAGCCGGCCGGGATGGCCGAGGACGTCCTCGCGGAGCCGTTCCAGGGTGTTCACCACGAACTTCTGCTGCTTCCGGATGCGGCCGAAGTCCATCTGCCCGTCGGCCTTCCGCGACCGCACGTACTGGAGCGCCTCGCCGCCGCCGACCGGCTTGGTCCCGGGCTGCAGGTCGATACCGGTGGCCGGGTCCTTGAGGGGCGTCTCCGTACAGATGGGGACGCCGCCGTCGACGCGGTCCACCGTGTCCATGAAGCGCCGGAAGTCGATCTCCAGGTAGCGGTGGACGGGCAGCCCCGTCATCGACTCGACGGTCTCCACCGTGAAGGCGGAACCGCCCTCCGTCCAGGCACCGTTGATCTTTGCCTGATGGGCGGCGTGGAGTCTTCCGGTGCGCCGGTCGCGGTGCTGGTCGGGGAAGGAGGTCAGGGAGTCGCGGGGCAGGCTCACCACGTCGACGCGGTCGTTCCCGGCCGAGACGTGCACGAGCATCATCACGTCCGTGCAGTCGCACTCCTTCCCGCCGAGCCGGAAACGTTCCTTCTCCTCCGCGGTGACTCCCTTGCGGGTGTCGATGCCGACCACCAGGAGGTTCAGACCCCGTTCGGGGGAGGGGAGATCGGTGGGGGCGGCGGCGAGGGCGCCGGGAGCGAGGGCGGCGAGGGCGGCGAGCGCCGCCGGGACGAGCAGCGGACGTCCGGGGCGCCGTGATCGTGGGGATCTCATTCCCGCACGGTAATTCGATCACTCTCGCACACAGATACGCGACGCGACATGAACAGGACGAATCACTCTCCTGCGACGCCTGTGGAATGATGCGGGAATCGCAGCGGAAGGAGCGAAGATGGCGCCGGATCCCGGGAAATGGGAACGGATGGCCTTCATTCCGAAGAGCCGATATGTGAGCGACCCTCCCCCAGCCGACCGCACACCATTCCCCCTCTATTCCTCACTCGTGACCCAGTGGGTGCAGGCGGGCCGGACGGTACCGGGGATGCCCGACCGCGAGTGGGAACGCCTGATGGCCACCCCGGTCTGGCCGACCTGGTAGCGACGGGCCGGGCAGGCACGGAGCAGACGCGAAAGGGGCCGCCCCGGAGGGCGGCCCCTGACGTGTGAACGTCGTCGCGCGGAGGCGGAACGTCAGTTGTTGCCGACGCCGTTGCCCGACAGGACCGGGATGTCGTCCAGGATGTGCGAGAGCGCCTCGTCACCCTTGGCCTGGGTGGAGTTCTCCGCGCACTGCTGGTTCTGCGGGGAGGACAGGACGTTGATGTCCTGGACCGCGATCGGGATGGCCCCGATGAGCGAACCGGCGTTGACCTTGGCCGGCAGGCCGATGCACGGCTTGTTCAGGGAGCCCTGGACCAGCGCGAACTGGGGGCTCATGTGGCCGTACGTGGCGGAGTTGCCGTACTCCTGGTGGGCGCCGTTGCCGCTGAGCGACGTGGTGCCGCCGTCGTTGGCGATGGCGAGCGCGGGAGAGGCAACGGCGGCGGTGGCGCCGACGATGGAGACGGCTGCGGCCGCAGTGGCCATAACCTTCTTGATCACGGGAGTTCCCTTCTAGAACCGGCTCCGTGCAGGGAGCGGCCTGATCAACTGGCTATGGACGCAAGGGTTCCGCTGTGTCACTCCCTTGGCGGAGCGCACTCGGCAGCGCCAAACGAGGGGCCAGTCGAACGGGTGAAGCGCCGGAACCTCAGCCCCCGCGCGCAGTTGATCCCGTCGCATCAATCACGTCGATTGGTGGGAACAGGAACGGAATCACCGTGATCAAGAAGATTATGGCGGCTGCGGCTGTTACGGCCTCTGTTGTCGGCGCTTCTGCTGCGGCGGCCTCCCCGGCGCTCGCCATCGCCGACGACGGCGGCACGACCTCGCTCAGCGGCAACGCCGCGAGCCAGTCGTTCGGCAACTCGAAGACCAAGGGCGACATGAGCCCCCAGTTCTCGGCCGTCCAGGGCTCCCTGAACAAGCTCTGCCTCGGCGCCCCGGTCAAGGGCAACGTCGGCTCGGTCGTCGGCGTCCTCGTCCCGGTCGCGGTCCAGGA
>NZ_JBHTSA010000077.1:0-39303 GCF_042795405.1 Streptomyces sp. NPDC056480
ACTCTCGTCGTACCGCCCCCTTCGGCGTGCCGTCGCCGGCCTCAGGCGACCGGTGAGGCCTGGGTGTCCGGGTCCGGAGCCGGCCGCGGCACCTGCTCCCCGGGCTCCTGGCGGCTGGCCGACCAGGCGGCCCACAGGACCGCGTACCGGCCGCCCGCCGCCACCAGCTCCTCGTGCGTGCCGGTCTCCACGACACGGCCCTGGTCGAGGACGATCACCCGGTCGGCGGCGGCGGCCTGCGGCAGCCGGTGCGCCACGAGCAGCCCCGTGCGGCCCTCGAGGGCCCGCGCCGCCGCCTCTTCCAGGACGCGCGCGCCGGCGCTGCCGGCGTCGGCGGTGGCCTCGTCGAGGATCGCGATCGGCGGGTCCGCCAGGACCAGCCGGGCCAGGGCCAGATGCTGCGCCTGCGTCACCGTCAGCCGGTGGCCGCCCTCCCCGACGACCGTGGCGAGGCCCTCGGGCAGCGCCTCGGCCCACTCCAGCGCGTCGACGCGGTCGAGCGCCGCGCGAAGCTGCTCGTCGTCGGCCTCGGGCCGGGCGAGGCGCAGGTCGTCCGCGAGCGTTCCGGCGAAGACGTGCACCTCCTGGCTGATGAGCGCCACCGAGCGGCGGACCCCGGCCGGGCCCAGCTCCCCGGTGTCGATGCCGCCGAGGGACACCGTTCCCGAGGTGGGGGTGTGGACGCCGGCGATGAGTTTGGCCAGGGTGGTCTTGCCGGCGCCGCTCGCGCCCACCAGGGCCACCCGTTCCCCGCTCCGTACCCGCAGGTCGACCTCGTGCAGGACCGGCGCGCCGGAGCCGTACGCGTGGCTGAGCCCGGACACCTCGACCGAGCCGTCGGCGAGGGCGTGCGCCTCGCTCTCGGCCCGCTCCGCCGGGAGGTTCGACACGCCGACGAGGCGGGCGAAGCTCGCTCCCGCCGACTGGGCGTCGTCCAGGAGGTAGAGGGTCGCGTTGATCGGGTTGAAGAGGCTGTGGAAGTACAGCGCGGCGGCGGTGGCCGTACCGATGCTGACCGAGCCGTTGTCGACCAGGACGAACCCGGTCGCGAGCATCGCCGCGAGACCGATGAACTCGCCGAGGTTGAGGCGGGAGAAGAACCCGGTGACGATGTGGATGCCCCGCAGCCCCAGGTCGCGGGCGGCGGCGGACCGCTTCTCCAGCAGGTCGGTGTGGGTGTCGTCCAGGCGGAACGCCCGCACGGTCCGGACGCCGCCGACGCTGTCGAGCAGCTGGTGCTGCAGGGCGCCGGTGGCGACGCGGTGCTCGCCGTACACGGGGGCGGCCCGGCGCATGTACCAGCGCACCGAGAGCACCTGGACCGGGGACGCGAGGAGCGCCGCGATCAGGAAGCGCCAGTCGAGGACGGCGAGTCCGACGAAGGTGAGCAGGATCGTCAGGGCGGAGCGGCTGAACTCGGGCAGGGCCTGACGCACCGACTTGCCGATCATCGACACGTCGCTGGTGACCCGGGAGACCAGGTCGCCCGAGCCGGCCGCCTCGACCCGGTCGAGGGGCAGCCGCAGCGCCCGCTCGATGAACTGCTCCCGCAGGGCGGCCAGGACGGTCTCGCCGAGCCGGGCCACGAGGGTGCTGCCGACGGCCGCGGCCGCGCCCCGCGCGACGGCGACGACGACGAGCAGGACCAGGGGGAGGGTGAGTGCGGCCGCGCCCTTCTTGTCGACCACGAGGTCGACGATGTGTCCGAGCAGGGGAGCGGTGAGGAGTCCGACGGCGGTGCCGGCGACGAGGACGGCCATCGCCAGCACGGCGAGGAGCCGATGGCCGTGCAGCATGGTGCGGAGCGCCGCGACGGACTCGGCGCCGCCGGCGGTCGGCAGGAGCACGCGGTCCGGGCTGGTTCCGCTCATGGTCTGTTCCGTCTCTCTCGTCCGTCCTTCGTCCTGCTGCGGCCGGCTGTCGGTCCGTGTCCCGTCGGCGAGCGTCATGCGAGCACCGCCGCACGGTACGTCGCGTCGGCCGCGAGGAGCTCGGTGTGGCGGCCGGTCGCCTGGACGGCGCCGTCCTCCAGGACGATCACGCGGTCGGTCACGGCGAGGAGAGCCGGGCTGGTGGTGACCAGGATGGTGGTGCGGTCGCGGCGGACCTCGCGCAGCCGGGCGGCGATGTGGGACTCGGTGACGGTGTCCACCGCGGTGGTCGGGTCGTGCAGCACGAGGACGGGCCGGTCGGCGGCGAGCGCGCGGGCGAGGGCGACGCGCTGGCGCTGACCTCCGGAGAGCGAGCGGCCGCGTTCGGCGAGGAGGGTGTCCCCGCCGTCCGGGAGGAGCCGGGCGACCTCGTCGGCGGCCGAGGCCTTGAGGGCCCGCTCGACGGCCGGGGTGTCGCCCGCGGCCCCGGCCCTGACGTTGTCGAGCAGCGTGCTCTCGAACAGGTCGGCGTCGTGGTGGGCGACGAGGACGACCCGGCGCAGCGCGTCGGGGTCGAGCGAGGTCAGCGGCGTGCCGTCGAGCTCGACGGCACCTTCGGAGGGGTCCGCCTCACGGGCCAGGCAGACGAGGAGGTCATTGGCTGCGGCGGCGTCCCTGGCGACGATCCCGGTCAGGCTGCCGGCCGGGAGTTCGAGGTCGACGCCCCGGAGCGCGCCGAGCGACACCCCGCGCAGGGCGACATGTCCTGCGGTCCCGTCGGCGGGCGCGTCGTGTCCGGTCCCGACGGCCTCGGGCGAGGCGAGGACCTCGGCGATCCGCTTGGCCGAGGCGCGGCCCTGGGCGAGTTCGGCGTTCACGTAGCCGAGCAGCTGGAACGGGCCGAGGAGGAACTGGGCGAGACCGACGGCGGCGACCAGGTCGCCGACGCTGATGCTGCCGTCCATGGCGAGGTACGCGCCGACGACGCCGATGACGGCGATGAAGACGCCGGTCAGGGCGAGGACGGCGCCCTCGTGTCCGGCCCGGCTGCGCGCGGCGCGCAGGGCGGCGGACAGCGAGTCCTGGCTCGTGGTGCGGTAGCGGGCCACGGCCGCCGACTCGGCGCCCATGCCCTTGAGGACGCGGAGTCCGGAGACGAGGTCGGCGGCGACACCCGAGGCGTGGGCGGCCCGCTCCTGCTCGGCCTCGCTGCGCTGTTCGAGCGGCCGGCTGATGCGGTGCCCGAGCCACAGCAGCGGCGGGATGCCGAGGAGGACGAGCAGGCCGAGGGGGACGGAGATCCTGAGGAGTGCGACGGCGCTGATCACGAGGGCCGCGACCGCCGACACCCCGTACGCGATGATGGTGGCCACCGAGCCCACACGGCGGGCGTCGTTGGTGGCGATGCTGGTCAGCGCGCCGGGGAGGCGGTTCGCGTCGGCGCCGCCCCGGGGGTCGAGCACCCGGGTGGCCAGGTCGAGCCGGAGCCGGTGCGCGGCGAGTTCGCCGCTGCCCTCGGTGATCCGGGCGCTGACGCGGTAGCAGGTCGACAGGACCAGGAAGAGCACGGCGAGGACGATCAGCAGGCGCAGCAGCGCCGAAGAGGAGCCGGTGGCGACCGCCGAGTCGATGGTGGCGCCGATGACCACCGGCACCAGGGCCTCGCAGCCCTGGTGGGTCATACCGAGCAGAGACGCCGTGATCACTCGGCGGCGTTGTCCTCTGATCGCCTGGCGGAGGACAAGTCCCCCCGTCGGTCCGCCCGTTGGCATGAGACTCCTTCACGGAGGTAGATGGTTGGTTAGGTAAGCCTACTCTGAGTTCGGCGGGGGTCGAGGTGGGGTGCGGGGGCCCCGGGCGGGGTGTCGGACAGGTCCTGTCCGGCGCGTTGACCTCAGGACACGGTTCGGTTAGCCTCACCTAAGTCGTGATCCTTCGGTCTCTCGCCGCCAGGTTCCCGCCGTACATCTGTACCGCCGCCAGGGGGAGTTGTCGTTGTCCGTCGAATCCCGGGTGGTGCGGGGACAGCAGCCCCAGGAGCGATCCGCGGAGAAGACCACAGGTCCCGGCGCGCGCGGGTCGGGCCGCACCGGCGCCGCGTTCCGGGGACTGGGACTGGTCGTCGGCCTCGCCGCCCTCGTCCTGGTCGGACTGCTCAGCGTCTGGGTGGGCACCCGGGGCATCCCCTTCACGGCCACCTGGGACGCGCTGTGGAACCCCGACGGGTCGGAGACGTCGGTCATCATCCATGACTACCGCATCCCCCGCACCCTCCTCGGCATCCTCGTCGGCCTGGCCCTCGGTCTGGCCGGCGCCCTGATGCAGGCCCTGACGCGCAATCCGCTCGCCGACCCCGGCATGCTCGGCGTCAACCTCGGCGCCTCCGCCGGCGTCGTCGTCGCCATCGCCTTCTTCGGCGTCGCCGCCCCGCTCGGCTACGTGTGGTTCGCCCTCGCCGGAGCCGCCGCCGCGTCCGTCGGCGTCTATCTGCTCGGCTCCTCCGGCCGGAAGCTCGCATCCCCCGAGCGGCTCGTCGTCGCCGGCGCCGCCGTGACCGCCGTGCTGTACGCCTTCAACTGGGCGGTCCTGCTGCTCAACCCGCGGGCCTTCGACCAGTTCCGCTTCTGGACCGTCGGCTCCCTCGCCGGCCGCTACTACGACATCGTCGTCATGGCCCTGCCGTTCATCGGCACCGGCCTCGTCGTGGCCCTCGTCCTCGCCCCCTCGCTCAACGCCCTGGCCATGGGCGACCAGATGGGCCGGGCCCTCGGCGTGAACGTCGGCCGGACCCGCGCCCTGGGCGCCGTCGCCGTGATGCTCCTGTGCGGGGCCGCCACCGCCGCCGCCGGACCGATCGGCTTCGTGGGTCTCGCCGTACCGCACATCGCCCGGTTCGTCGTCGGACCCGACCAGCGATGGGTGTTCGCGTACTCGATGCTGATCGCCCCCGTCCTGCTCCTGGGCTCGGACGTCCTCGGCCGGGTGCTCGGCGCCCCCGGCGAGCTCCAGGTCGCCATCGTCACCGCGTTCGTCGGCGCCCCCCTGTTCATCGCCCTGTGCCGCCGCCGAAAGCTGGTCATGCTGTGACTGCCGTCCGGGAGGCGAAGGCCTCCGCGCCCGACCCGGCGCCCCGCGAGGAACCCGGCGGGGCGACCGCGCCGGACCTGCCCCGAGTCATCACCGGCCGGGTCGTCCGCACCCGCTCCGGGAGCGTCTCCCTGCGCGTCCAGGGGCGCACCGTCGCCGCCACCGCGGCCCTCCTCGTCGCCCTCCTCGTCGTCGCCGGCATCACCCTGACCACCGGCGACTTCGACCTCTCCGTCGGCGAGGTCGTCCAGGCGCTGACCGGCAACGGGACCGGGATCGCCGACTTCGTCGTCAACACCCTCCGCATGCCACGCCTCGTGACCGCGCTGTGCGTCGGCGCGGCCCTCGCCGTCAGCGGCGCCATCCTGCAGAGCATCACGGGCAACCCCCTGGGCAGCCCCGACATCATCGGCTTCACCAACGGCTCCGCCGTCGGCGCCCTCGTCGTCATCGTCATGCTGCACGGCAGCATGACCGAGATCGCGCTCGGCGCCCTCGTCGGAGGCCTCGGCACCGCCCTGGCCGTCCATCTCCTCATGATCGGCCGGGGCATCCAGGGCTTCCGCCTCGTCGTCGTCGGCATCGGCGTCAGCGCCCTGCTCCTCGCCGTCAACTCGTACCTGATCACCCGCGCCACCTTCCAGGAGGCCCTGGAGGCGCAGTCCTGGCTGATCGGCAGCCTGGGCAACCGGCTCTGGACACACGCCCAGGCCATCGGCATCGCCGTCGCCGTCCTCCTCCCCCTCGCCTTCTTCCTCTCCCGCCGCCTCTCCATGGTCGAGATGGGCGACACGACCGCCATGGCCCTCGGCGTCGACGTCTCCCGCACCCGCACCCTCCTGCTCGTGATCAGCGTCGCCCTGGCCGCGTTCGCCACCGCCGTGACCGGACCCATCTGGTTCGTCGCCCTGGCCGCACCCCAGGTGGCCCGCAAGATCACCGGCTCCTCCGGGCCCGCCCTGCTGCCGTCCGCCCTCATGGGCGCCGTCATGCTCGCCCTGAGCGACCTCGCCGTGCAGCGCCTCTTCGCCCCCGCGCTCCTGCCGGTGGGCACGGCGACCGGCTGCGTCGGCGGGCTCTACCTCATCTGGCTACTGGTCACCGAGTCGCGAAAGAGCCGCGCATGACAGCAACGAACCGTCCGGCCTCCCGCCTGCGCGCCGAGAACCTGACCCTCTCCTACGACCAGCGGACGGTGGCGACCGGCCTCGACGTCGAGATCCCCGACCGGTCCTTCACGGTCATCATCGGCCCCAACGCCTGCGGCAAGTCCACCCTGCTCACCGCCCTCGCCCGGATGCTCAAGCCGCGTGCGGGGCAGGTCTACCTGGACGGCGCCGCCATCGCCTCGTACCGCTCCCGCGAGGTCGCCCGCCGGCTCGGACTGCTCCCGCAGTCCTCCACGGCGCCCGGCGGCATCACGGTCGGCGACCTCGTGGCCCGGGGCCGCTACCCCCACCAGGGCCTCCTGCGGCAGTGGTCCGCCGACGACGAGGCGGCCGTGGTGGAGGCGATGCGGCAGACCGGCGTGCTCGAACTCGCCGACCGCCCCGTGGACGACCTGTCCGGCGGCCAGCGCCAGCGCGTCTGGCTCTCCATGGTCCTCGCCCAGCAGACCGAGATCCTGCTCCTCGACGAGCCGACCACCTACCTGGACATCGCCCACCAGGTCGAGGTCCTCGACCTGTGCGCCGAACTCCACGCCCGCCGCGGCCACACGATCGTGGCCGTCCTGCACGACCTCAACCAGGCCTGCCGGTACGCCACCCACCTCATCGTGATGCGCCCGGGCGGCATCGTCGCGGCCGAGGGCGACCCGTCGACCGTCATGACCGCCGAACTGGTCGAGGACGTCTTCGGCCTGCCCTGCCGGATCATCCCCGACCCCGAGACCGGCACACCGCTCATGGTGCCCGCCGCACCCAAGGGGTACGCCCCGGCCGGGGCGACGGGGACGGCCGAAGCCGACGCCGACGGGAAGGCGAGCGGGAGGGCACACGGGAAGGCGGGCGGGGACGAACCGGCCACGGCCGGCACCGCGATGGCCAAGACCTCCTGACGACAGCGACAGTGACGGCGACAGCGACCGGGAACGGACTGCCCATGCTCTGTACGAGGCTGACGAACGCGCGCATTCTCACCATGGACCCGGACCACCCCGTCGCCCACGACCTCGGCATCTGGCGGGGGCGGATCGTGGGCCTGGACGAGGCCGTGACCTCCCTCCCCGCCCGCGAGGTCGTCGACCTCCAGGGCGCCACCGTGCTGCCCGGCTTCATCGACAGCCACGTCCACCTCGCGTGGGCGGGACTGAAGGCCGACACCCCGAGCATCGCCCCCTGCGAGCGGATCGAGGACGTCCTCGCCGTCATCGGGGAGGCCGCCTCCCGGAAGGCCGAGCCCGGCGCCTGGGTCGACATCGCCGGCTACGACCAGCGCGCCCTGGGACGCCATCTCACCGCCGCCGAGATCGACCGGGTCAGCCAGGGCCGCAAGATTTTCCTGATGCACGACTCCGGACACGCCTGCGTCGTCAACAGCGTGGTCCTCGACCTCCTTCCGGCCGACGTGCCGCACCAGGACGGCTTCCTCGCCGAGAGCGCCATGACCGCCGTACGACGACTCCGGCTGCCGTACTCCCAGGAGGAACTCGCCGACGCGATCGAACGCGCCGGCCGCATCTGCCTCGCCGAGGGCATCACCGCCTGCGCCGAGGCCGGCATCGGCGGCGGCCTCCTCGGACACAGCCCCGTCGAGCTCGGCGCGTACCAACTCCTCAGGGACCGGGGCCGACTGCCCCTCCGCGTCCAGCTCATGGCCGCGGGCGACACCCTCCGCCCGCGCGCCGCGCACCGGGACGACGGCATCCCCCGCGCCCTCGACCTGGGTCTGCGCACCGGCTTCGGCGACGACTGGCTCTCCCTCGGCGCCCTCAAGATCTACACCGACGGCGGCATGATGGCCCGTACGGCGGCGCTCACCGAGCCGTACGAGGGCATGACCTCCACCGGACAGTTCCAGGACGAGCCCGAGCGGATCGCCGACCTCATCGTCGACGGCCACCTCGCCGGCTGGCAGCTCGCCGTCCACGCCATCGGCGACCGCGCCGCCGACCTCGCCCTGGACGCCCTGGAACGCGCCCAGCGGCTCCGGCCCCGCCCGGCCGCCCGGCACCGCGTCGAGCACGCCGGCCTGATCCGCCCGGACCAGCTGCCCCGCTTCGCCCGGCTCGGCGTCAGCGCCGTGGTCCAGCCCCATTTCCTCCGCTCCTTCGGCGACGACTACGCGGACGTCATGGGGGAGCGGCGGGCGCCCTGGATGTACCGGGGCCGGGGCTTCCTCGACCACGGCGTCACCCTCGTCGGCAGCTCCGACCGGCCGGTCACGGACGGCTCGCCGCTGCGCGCGATCCAGTTCATGGTCGAACGCGCCTCCCTCTCCGGCCGGCCGATCGGCCCGGACGAGGGCATCACCGTCGACGAGGCCCTGCACGCCTACACGGTGGCCGGCGCGTACGCCTGCCACTGGGACGACAGCGCGGGCAGCCTCACCCCCGGCAAGCGCGCCGACCTGGTCGTTCTCGGGGACGATCCCCGGACCGTCGAGACCTCGCGCATCGGGGACATCGAGATCGTGGCGACGTACGTCGACGGGCGGACCGAGCCGGGCAAGGAATGACCCCGAACGGGCCGGCCGGTGAGCGTGAGCTCGTCGGCAGGCCCGGCGGGGGTCGGGAAGCCGTTCCCGGGGCCGGCTCCTTCCGGCGGATCAGGGCCGCACAGGCCCTAGCGCGGGTCCAGGATCCCCGGCAACGCCTCCACCAGCTCCTCGACCTGACGTGCCGACACGGTCAGCGCCGGAGCCAGGCGCACGGTCCCGGGGCCCGCGGCGTTGACGAGGAACCCGGCCTCCTGCGCCGCTCCCTGCACCCGCACGGCGACCGGCTCCGTCAGGACGACGCCGAGCAGCAGCCCCGCGCCCCGGACCTCGGCCACCAGGGGGTGCTTCAGCGCCTCCACCCCCGCCCGCAGCAGCGCACCCATCCGTACGGTGTGCTCCAGGAGGCCCTCGGACGCGATGGTCTCGAGGACGGCCGAACCCGCCGCGCAGGCCACCGGATTGCCGCCGAAGGTCGACCCGTGATGGCCGGGGCCGAGGAGCTCGCCGGCCGCGCCGAACGCCACCGTTGCACCGATCGGAAGGCCGCCTCCGAGCCCCTTGGCCAGCGTCACCACGTCCGGGTCCACTCCCGGCTCGGCCTGGTGCGCGAACCAGTGACCGGTCCTGCCGATCCCGGTCTGCACCTCGTCGAGGACGAGCAGGCTGCCCGCCGCGCGGGTGATCGCCCGGGCGGCCCGCAGATACCCGTCGGGCGCGGGGATCACGCCCGCCTCCCCCTGCACGGGTTCGACGAAGACCGCCGCCGTGTCGTCCGAGACCGCCGCGCGCAGGGCGTCGACGTCGCCGAACGGCACGTGCGTCACGTCCCCGGGCAGCGGCAGGAACGGCTCGCGCTTCGCGGGCTGGCCCGTGACCGCCAGCGCGCCCATGGTGCGGCCGTGGAAGCCGCCCTCCATCGCGACCACCCGCGGACGTCCGGTCCGCCGGGCGGCCTTGAAGGCCGCCTCGACGGCCTCCGCGCCGGAGTTGGAGAAGAAGACCCGGCCGCCCGGCCTGCCGAACAGCCCGAGGAGCCGTTCGGCGAGCGCCACCGTGGGCTCGGCGACGAACAGGTTCGAGACATGACCGAGGCGTGCGACCTGGTCGGTGACGGCCGCGACCACGGCGGGGTGGGCGTGCCCGAGGGTGTTGACCGCGATCCCGCCGGTGAAGTCCGTGTACGCGCGGCCGGCCTCGTCCCAGACGGTGCAGCCCTCGCCGCGGACCAGGGCCAGCGGGGGAGTGCCGTAGTTGTTCATCATCACGGCACGCCAGCGGTTCCTGAGGGGAACGGTGACGGTCATGCGGGGGTCTCCTCCTCGTGCGGCGCGACGGCCGGGGCGGCGGCCCGCGGGCCGTCCGCCGCCTCGTCGGGCAGGACCGTGGTGCCGGGGTTCTCCTCCGTGAGGACGCCCCGGAGGACGGCGTGCGGCGTACGCCCGTCGAGGACGTGCACCCGTCCGACTCCCGACCGCACCGCCCGCAGGCAGCCCTCCATCTTCGGCAGCATCCCGCCCGCGAGCCCGGGGAGCAGGGTCTCCAGCTCCTCTGCCGTCAGCCGGGGGATCACCTCGGTGCTCCGCGGCCAGTCCGCGTACAGGCCGGGGACGTCGGTGAGCATCACGAGCCGGTCCGCGCCGAGGGCGACGGCCAGCGCGGAGGCCGCGAGATCGGCGTTCACGTTGTAGACCTGCCCGTCCGCACCGCGCGCGACGGGGGACACGACCGGGATGCGGCCGCCTGCGAGGAGGTTCCGCACGGTGTCCGGGGCGACGTCCACGATGTCGCCGACGAGACCGATGTCGACGGGCCGGCCGTCCACCCAGGCCGGGCGGCGCACGGCGGTCAGGGTGTGGGCGTCCTCGCCCGACATGCCGACGGCGAAGGGTCCGTGGGCGTTGATGGCGCCGACCAGGTCCCGCTGGACCTGCCCGGTCAGCACCATGCGGACGACGTCCATGGCCTCGGGGGTGGTCACCCGCATGCCCGCCTCGAACCGGACCTCCAGGGCGAGCCGGTCCAGCATCGAGCTGATCTGCGGCCCGCCGCCGTGCACCACGACCGGGTGCAGGCCCGCCTGCCACAGCTCGACGACGTCCTGGGCGAACGACCGCCGGAGCGCCGGGTCCTCCAGGGTGCTGCCACCGCACTTGACGACGACGGTCCGGCCCCGCAGCTCGTCGGACCACGGCACGTCCGTGGCCGGGAGGCCGGCGGCGCCCGCACGTGCCGGGGCGGTCACCTTCCTCACGGCGCCCGGGCGCCGTACGACGTCCACACGCCGTACGGCGTCCACGCCTCCCGCGGCGGGCTGCTCGCCGAGCGTCCTCATTGTCGTACTCCCTCGGCTCATGAGCTGTAGGCGCTGTTCTCGTGCACGTACTCGGCGGTCAGGTCGTTGGTCCAGATCTCCGCGGACGCCTCGCCGGCGCGCAGCTCGACCGTGATCGTGATCCGGCGGCCGGACATGTCGACCTTCTCCCGCGGCTCCCCGGCCGCGCCGTCCCGGCAGACCCACACGCCGTTGATGGCCACGTCCAGGCGGTCGGGGTCGAACTCCGCGTCGGTGGTGCCGATCGCCGAGAGCACCCGGCCCCAGTTCGGGTCCTCGCCGTGCAGGGCGCACTTGAGGAGGTTGTTCCTGGCGATCGAGCGGCCCACGGTCACGGCGTCGTCCTCGGACGCGGCGCCGACGACCGCCACCTCGATCTCCTTCGACGCGCCCTCGGCGTCCGCGACGAGCTGGCGGGCGAGGTCGAGGCAGACGGCGTGCACCGCCTCGGTGAGGTCACCGTCCTCCGGGGTCACGCCGGAGGCGCCCGAGGCGAGCAGCAGCACGGTGTCGTTGGTGGACATGCAGCCGTCGGAGTCCACCCGGTCGAAGGTGGTGCGTACGGCCGCTCGGAGCGCGGAGTCGAGCGACGCGTCGGCCGCCACGGCGTCGGTGGTGAGGACCACGAGCATGGTCGCGAGACCGGGCGCGAGCATACCGGCGCCCTTCGCCATGCCGCCGACGGTCCAGCCGTCCCGGGTCACGACGGCGGTCTTGTGCACCGAGTCGGTGGTCTTGATCGCGACGGCCGCGTCCTCGCCCCCGTCGGAGGCGAGCCGTTCCGCCGCGCGGGCGATGCCGGCGACGACCTGCTCCATGGGCAGGGGTACGCCGATGAGTCCGGTGGAGCAGACGGCGACGTCGTGCGGGGCCGCCCCGATCGCCACGGCGGTCCGCTCGGCCATCGTCCGCGCGTCGTGGGCGCCGGAGGGGCCCGTACACGCGTTGGCGCCACCGGAGTTCAGGACGACCGCGGAGATCCGGCCGTCGGCGAGGGCCCGGCGCGTCCAGTGGACCGGTGCGGC
The DNA here is from genome assembly GCF_042795405.1 of Streptomyces sp. NPDC056480. Taxonomy (NCBI): domain Bacteria; kingdom Bacillati; phylum Actinomycetota; class Actinomycetes; order Kitasatosporales; family Streptomycetaceae; genus Streptomyces; species Streptomyces sp. NPDC056480. The sequence continues at coordinate 11,976 of NZ_JBHTSA010000077.1, forward strand.
CTGGACCCGGTTCGAGGTGAAGACTCCCGCGGCGGCCCGCGCGGGGCCCTGGTTCACCACCAGGGCGAGATCGGGATCGCCGGACGCCTTGATGCCGGCGGCCACCCCGCTGGCGAGGAATCCTCGGGCGGCGGTCACGGTCACGGAGCCACTCCATTCATGGGCAGGCCGAGCCCTTCGGGCAGGCCGAGGGCGACGTTCATGCTCTGCACCGCGCCACCGGCGGTGCCCTTCGTCAGGTTGTCGATCGCGCTCACGCAGATGAGGCGGCGGGCGGCCGGATCGAGCGCCACCTGCACCTGCACCGTGTTGGATCCGAGCACCGAGGCCGTGGACGGCCACTGACCCCGCGGTAGCAGCCGGACGAACGGTTCGGTCGCGTAGGCGGCCTCGAAGACCTCGCGGACCTCGTCGAGACCCCCGTCGGCGTCCACGTCGGGGCGCAGCCGTGCGGAGCAGGTGGCGAGGATGCCGCGGGGCATCGGGGCGAGGGTGGGGGTGAAGGACACGGTCACCGGCTCGCCCGCCACGAGGGACAGGTTCTGGGTGAGCTCGGGGGTGTGCCGGTGACCGCCGCCGACGCCGTACGGGGTCATGGACCCCATCACCTCGGAACCGAGCAGATGCGGCCTGGCCGCGCGGCCGGCCCCCGAGGTCCCGCTGGCCGCCACGACGACGACCTCGGGTTCCACGAGGCGGGCGGCGTGCGCCGGGTAGAGCGCGAGGGTGACGGCGGTCGGGTAGCACCCCGGGACGGCGATCCGCGTGGCCCCCTTCAGGTCGTCCCGGGCGCCGGGCATCTCGGGGAGCCCGTACGGCCAGGTGCCCGCGTGCTCGGAGCCGTAGAAGCGTTTCCACTCGACCGGGTCGCGCAGCCGGAAGTCCGCCCCGCAGTCGACGATCAGGGTGTCACCGCCCAACTCCCCGGCGAGCGCGCCCGACTGCCCGTGCGGTAGCGCCAGGAACACGACGTCGTGCCCGGCGAGCGCCTCCGCCGACGTCTCCGCCAGCACCCGGTCGGCGAGCGAGGTCAGCTGGGGCTGCACCTGGCCGAGGGTGCTTCCGGCACTGCTGTGCGCGGTCAGGATGCCGACTTCGACTTCGGGATGAGAGGCGAGCAGGCGGAGGAGCTCCCCGCCGGCGTAGCCACTGGCGCCGGCCACCGCGACCCGTGTGGTCATGTTCTTCCGTCTCTCCTGACGCGTGGGGGACGTCGGTACACCGGCGGGTGACAGCCCAGGTCGGCACACCGAAACTTAACTTAGCCTAACCTAAGTAGTCCTGTCGGCGGAATCGCGGAAGTGTGGCACCGCATCAGGTGAGTGGTTTTCAACGGCTGCTTCGTGGAGCCGAGTTGGAGGGGTGGGGCAGGGGGACCGCCCCGTCGTCAGGCCGGAGACCCCCACGCCGTCGTCAGACCGTCCAGCCAGGCCGGCGGGAGTTCGGCCGCGTCCCACTCCTCGTGCAGGGCCGCCGGCGTCTCGGCCAGGCGCTCGAGCACGGCCACGCTGGTGGGGGAGTGGACGAGGGAGTAGCGGCCGTGGATCGCGATCGGGCTGCCCGGGCCGTACTCCGCGTACAACCGCTCCAGATGCGTGTGGTGGGCGGACGCGAACCGCGTCAGCCGTCCCGGATATCCGGCCCGTTGCCGCGGGCTCATCGTGCGCAGCACCGCCCCGAGCACCTGCTCCGTGACCTCCGGGTCGAGGTCGGAGACGTCCGCGAACGAGAGGTAGAGCGGGGTGACGGCCACCTTGGCCCGCTCCATCTCCGCCCGTCCGACGGGGGAACGCTCGTCGGGGGAGTCGGCCGACGGGCCGGTGGTGACGGCGCGGATCAGCGCCCGCTCGGCGACGGCGCCCAGTTCGTCGGCGGCGGCCAGGGCGCCGTCGGACCAGCCCGACGCGTAGTCCTCCCCCTTCTCCTGCGGAGCGCTCCTCCGTGCCTCGGTGATCTCCGTGTGCGCGAGGGCGAGCGCGCCGGCCTCGACGAGCCCGATGAGCTCCTCCGCGTCGCCGGTGTAGACGCCCGCCCGGGCGAGGAGCTGGAGGAGGGTGGTCTTCGCGTTGAGCACGCTGGCCACGTCCAGCTGCTGCTGCCGTCCCTCGTCGGCGGTGTTCATGGGAGGGTCCTCCTCGTCGTACGGGCGGCACGGTGCGGGTGCGCGGAACGCTCTGTTCGAGCCTACGCAACGCCCGTTCCTCCGGGGCCCGCATCCCCCCTCCTCCCGCGCGCGTCGCCGACGCCCCCGTGGGTCACGGGCCGTCGCGACCCGCCTCGCCGGCCCCGTGTCGCGGGGTCAGTCCCGGTACACGCGCAACTGCGCCACCTCGTACGACATCTCCGACACCCCGGGGTCCGGCGCGGGGTGGTAGCGGCCCGCGCAGACCGACAGGTTCACGATGAGGTGCGCCCGCCAGGAACGCCCCACCCCGCGGCGGTCGTCGAAGACCCGCGCGCCGTTCACCCACCACACCACGTTGCGGGCGCCGAACTCGACCCGCAGGTCGACCCAGGCCCCCGGGCGGATCGCCGCGTTCCGGTAGTAGAGGTGGCGTCCCCTGATCCGGTTCGACAGTTCCAGGAGGTCGGGATTGTCGGGGTGGTACTCGAAGACGTCGATCTCCTGCCCGCCGTCGAGCCAGGTCCAGATGGCCGGCCAGGCGCCCGTCTCCACCGGCAGGCGCACCCGCGCCTCCAGGACGTCGTCGGCCCGCACCAGGAAGGCCTCCGCGCTGCCCTCCGTCGTGAGCAGTCCCGCGTCCCACTTGCCGTCGGGCCGACGGGTCGCCCGGAAGACCCCGGTCCTGCTGTACGCGGGGTCCTCCACGAGGTGGTCGAGCTTGTTGTCGCCGGGATTGGTCGGACCGCCGCCGGGATAGGCCCAGGAGCGGCCGGCGACCCACTGCTCGGCGGAGGAGAAGTCCGCGTCGAGCACGACCCTCCCCGGTGTGCGCGCGGGTCCGCGGGGGCCCGCCCCGGGGCGGCCGTCCGGGCCGCGGCGTCTGAACAGCCGGTCGAAGAGGTCGGACAGCACGGCACGCTCCTTTCGCGCGGGCCCGGTCGGCCCGCGAACGATCTGCCCACCCGGGCCCCGTTCATGCGGGGAATAAGGCCTATTGGCGACAAGTCGTCACAAGGGCCGTTGTGCCGTGTGACACCCGAACCCCCTGGGAATGTCTCACTGGGACATTATTAGGTGTACGGTGCAAATATGAGTACGGAGCGAGGAACCCGCACCCCGCGGCGCGGCCCGAAGGGGACGCGGACCCGCGAGGCGCTCGGCGAGGCCGCACTGCGGCTCGTCATCGAGCGAGGACCGGCAGGCGTCTCCGTCGAGGACGTCACCGACGCCGTCGGCGTCTCCCGGCGGACCTTCAGTCGCTACTTCGGCTCCAAGGAGGAGGCCGTCCTCGACGGCTTCCGCGCCGACTGCGAGCGCATCAACGAGGCCCTCGCCGCGCGCCCGGCGAGCGAGACACCGCTCACCGCCTACCGGGCGGCCCTCCGGACCTGGCTCGCCGACCCCGTCTCCCCGGCCTGGCACCGCCGCGACGGGGTACGGGAGATCCTCCGCGTCGCAGAGTCCGACGCCCCTCTCCGCGCCGTCCTCCGGCGGGTCCTCCTGGAGGGTGAGGCCGCGTCCGTCCGGCTGGTCGCGGCCCGCATCGGCACCGACCCGGAACACGACCTGCGGCCCGCCGTCGCCGTCGGATCGGGCGCGGCCACGCTCCTTGCCGCCACCCGCGCCTGGGTGATCGGCGGCCCCCGGGAGGCGCTCCCCGCCCTCGTGGAGGAGGCCTTCGGCCTGCTGGCGACGGAACCGCCGCCGGTGGAAACGCACACAACCGTCTAAGGAACGACCATGACGCACCCCCACACCGCCGCCGCGCCGACCTCCGCCGCGGGGACGGCCGATTCCCGGCCCGCCGACCCCCGGACCACCGATTCCCGGCCCGCCGACCCCCGGACCGCCGATTCCCGGCCCGCCGGCGCCCGGACCACCGACTCCCAGGAGTTCGCCGGCAGGGCCGCGCTCGTCACCGGGGGCGCCTCCGGCATCGGGCTCGCCGTCGCCCGCCGCCTCGCGTACGCCGGTGCCGCCGTGGCCGTGGCCGACTACGACGCCGACCGCGCCGCCGCCGCCGTCACCGAGCTGACCGGGCGCGGCGCCAAGGCCCTCGCCGTACGGATGGACGTCACCGACGACGGCTCCGTCCGGCAGGGCGTCGAGGCCGCGGTCGCCGCCTTCGGCGGCCTCCACCTGGCGGTCAACAACGCGGGCGTCGCCGGTGCGCGCGTCCCGATCGCCGGGACTCCGGCCGAGGAGTGGCGGCGCGTCGTCTCCACCAACCTGGACGGCGTCTTCCACTCGCTCCGCCACGAACTCCCCGCGATCCTCGCCTCGGGCGGCGGCGCCGTCGTGAACATGTCCTCCATCCTCGGGACCAACGGCTCCGCCGGCAGTGCCGCCTACGTCGCCGCCAAGCACGGCGTCGTCGGTCTCACCAAGACGGCCGCACTCGAGTACGCCTCCCAGGGGGTACGTATCAACGCCGTCGGCCCCGGCTACATCGACACACCCCTGCTCGCGGGCATCGGACAGGAGGCGTACGACGCCCTGGTCGCCCTCCACCCGGCGGGCCGGCTCGGCCGCGCCGACGAGGTCGCCGAGCTCGTCGCGTTCCTGCTCTCGGAGCGTGCGTCCTTCGTCCACGGCGGCTACCACCTCGTCGACGGGGCCTACGCCGCCCGCTGAGTCCCGCGGCCGCGGGCGCGGGTGCGGGATAAAGAGAAACTCGAAAGGAAAGCGTCATGAAGGCACTGCAGTACCGCACGGTGGGCGCCCCGCCCGAGGTCGTCACCGTCCCCGACCCGGAACCCGGCCCGGGCCAGGTGCTCCTGAAGGTCACCGCCGCCGGCGTCTGCCACTCCGACATCGCGGTCATGAGCTGGTCCGCCGACCAGCTGCCCTTCCCGCTGCCGCTGACCCTCGGCCACGAAGGCGTGGGCACGGTGGCGGCCCTCGGTGCCGGCGCCGAGGGCTTCGCCGTCGGCGACGCCGTCGCCGTCTACGGCCCCTGGGGCTGCGGCAGCTGCTCCATGTGCGCCCAGGGCAAGGAGAACTACTGCCTGCGGGCCGCCGAGCTCGGCATCAGGCCTCCGGGGCTCGGCGCCCCCGGCGCCATCGCCGAGTACATGATCGTCGACAGCCCCCGTCACCTCGTCCCGCTCGGCGGCCTCGACCCCGTCCAGGCCGTACCGCTCACGGACGCCGGCCTCACCCCGTACCACGCGGTCAAGCGCTCCCTCCCCAAGCTGGTTCCCGGGAGCACCGTCGTCGTCATCGGCACGGGCGGGCTCGGCCACGTCGCCATCCAGCTGCTGCGCGCCATGACCGCGGCCAGGGTCGTCGCCCTGGACGTCACGGAGGACAAGCTGGCCCTGGCCCGTGCCGTCGGCGCGCACGAGACGCTGCTGTCGGACGCCGGGGCGGCTCCCGCGGTCCGCGAACTGACGGGCGGACGGGGCGCCGAGGTGGTCCTCGACTTCGTGGGTGCCCAGCCGACCGTGACGGCCGCCGGTGCGATGGTCGCGGTCGAGGGCGACGTCACCGTCGTCGGTCTCGGCGGCGGCACCCTGCCCGTCGGATTCGGCGCCCTGCCCTACGAGGTCTCGGTCACGTCCCCGTACTGGGGAACCCGGGCCGAACTGATCGAGGTGCTCGACCTGGCCCGTGCCGGCGCGGTCGACGTCCACACCGAGACGTACAGCCTGGACGAGGCCCCGAAGGCCTACGAGCGGCTGCACGCGGGGCGCGTCAACGGGCGAGCGGTGATCCTCCCGAACGGCTGAGCCGCGCGGATTCGAGCCGAGCGGAGCGGAGTCGAGCCGAGCCGAGCGGAGTCGAGCTGAGCCGAGTCGAGCTGAGCCGAGTCGAGCCGGTCGGCTGGCCGACCGGCCAGCCAGCCGGCCGAGGCGAACCGAAGGGCGCGCGGGATCGCACGCGCGCCTCCGGGGGATCGTGATTTCGGCTACGCTGTATCCGAAACAGTCGCCCGAGGTGCGCGTACCCGTTCGCGCACCCGGGGGCGGCGAGGAGCATCCGACATGCCGGAATCGAACGACACCGACAAGAGGGCGGCGGGCACGCGCGACACCGCCGTCATCGTCATCGGCGCGGGACCCGTGGGCCTCGCGCTCGCTCTCGACCTGGCCCGGCGGGGAGTCCCGGTGCGCGTGGTCGAGCGCGACGAGAAGCGCTTCCAGGGCTCACGGGCCAAGGGCATCCAGCCCCGCACCCTGGAGGTCCTCGACGACCTGGGACTGGCCGACGCCGCCCGGGCGGCAGGCGGCGCCTACCCGCCGATGGGCCTTCACGTCGGGCCCTTCACCAAGGCCTGGCAGATGCACGCCACTGCCCCGGACACCATCGGCACCCCCTACCCCGACGTCCTCCTGCTCCCTCAGTACGCGACCACCGCCCTCCTTCACGACGCCGTCGAACGCCTCGGAGTGCGCGTCGACTTCGGCGCCCGCGCGGTGGAGATCACCCAGGACGAGGGGGCGTGCACGGTGCGCCTGGAGGACGGCCGGGTACTCGGAAGCCGGTACGTGGTCGGGGCCGACGGCGGATCCAGCACCGTCCGCAAGGCCGCGGGCATCGCATTCGAGGGCACCACGGACGAGACCGACCGGATGATCCTCGTCGACGCCACCGTCGACGGACTGTCCCACGACCGCTGGCACGTCTGGCCCCGACTGCGCGGGCGCGGCATCGCGGCATGCCCCCTGCCGGGCGAGGACGGCCGCTTCCAGATCATGATCAAGATTCGTCCCGAGGACCCCGCCGACCTCAGCGGGACGGCCCTCGCCGGCCTCGTGCGCCGTCGTGCGGGCACCTCCCTCACCCTGCGCGACATCACCTGGTCGTCGGTCTTCCGGCCCAACGTCCGTCTCGCCGCGCGCTACCGCGACGGCCGGCTGCTGCTGTGCGGCGACGCCGCCCACGTCCACACACCCGCCGGTGCGCAGGGCCTCAACACCGGTGTCCAGGACGCCCACAACCTCGGCTGGAAACTCCAGCAGGTCCTCGCGGGCGCCGACGACGTACTCCTGGACAGCTACGAGCTGGAGCGACGCCCCGTCGCCGCACAGGTCCTCGGCCGCTCGACCGAGCTGTACGAGGGCCTGCGCCGCACCCGCCCCGCCGGGCTGACCCGGGGCCCCGACGAACACCAGCTCGGCATCTCGTACTTCGGCGGCCCCCTGGCCCCGGCCGACGCGCCCCGCACGGCGAACCTGCGCTGCGGCGACCGGGCCCCGGACGCGGCCCTGCCGGAGGCGACGAAGAGGAACGGGTCGGCGAGCCGCCTCTTCGACCTCTACCGAGGCCCGCACTTCACGGCCCTGGCGTTCGGCGCCGGTGCCGCCACCGCCCTTGACCGCCTTCCCTGGCCGGCCGGCGGCGTCCCGCTGCGCCGTCACACCGTGCTGACGCACTCCACACCGCGTACGCCGGACGAAGCGGCCCTGCTCACGGCGTACGGGATCACCGGGGACACCGTGATGCTCATCCGCCCGGACGGCTACATCGGCGACATCGTTCTCACGGCCGGGGTGGCCGAAGCGGACGAAGCGGCCGAGGCGGCCTACGGCGACAACGGGCCTGCCGGCAGAGCCGCTTCGCCCGGAGCCCCGGCGATCGCCCGTCTGACTCCCGCCTGACTGCCGTCCGGCTCCCTCCTGACTGGGCGGCAGGCCGCGGCCCGAGCCGGTGCTTCGACGGGGCGGGCGCCCGGTGCCCCCGCCCGCCCCGTACCCCCACGGCGGGTACCGTGTCACCGCACCACCGATGGCCGCCGGAAGCCGTGACGCGCAGGGCCGCGACGACCCGGCTCAGTGAGAGAGGGCCCAGCGCATGGCAGCCACCCCGCCACCTCCCGGCAGCCCGGCCTGGTGGGCCGCGCGCCCGAGCCCCACCGCCCCGGGCACCGCGGGCGCCGAGCCGAGGCGCGGCCGCCCGTCGCTCGACACCGCGCACATCGTCGGCACCGCGTTGCGGCTCGTCGACGAGCACGGCACCCAGGCGTTCTCCCTGCGGATGCTCGCCGAGGCCCTGAACTCCGGTACGGCCACGCTCTACCGTCACTTCGACGGCAAGGACGAGATCATGGCGTACGTCGTGGACCGCGTCGTCGGCGAAGTGGACCTGGCCGCGCTGACCACGTCCTCCGACTGGCGCGAGGTCCTCACGGTGACGGCCCACGGATTCCACGACGCCCTGCGCCGTCACCCGAACACCCTGCCGCTGCTCATGGCGTACGTCCCCGTCGGTCCCCACGGACTCGCCCGACGCGAACGCGTCCTGGCGGCACTCCTCGAGCACGGCCTGCCGGCCGACCTGGCCGCCCGCGCCTTCACGGCCGTCGCGCACTACGTCATCGGCTTCACCGCGCAGCAGTACGGCCCCGCGGCCGCCCCCGACCACGGCGCCGAACTCGCGGCCTTCTACGGCGGACTCGACCTGGCGTCCTACCCCGCCCTGCTCCAGGCCGCCCGGTCCCTCACGTCCGTGGCGACGGACGAGGAGTTCGAGTTCGGCCTCGCCCTCCTCGTGAGAGGCCTCACTCACCTGGCTCCCTGAGGCCTCCGGGAGTCCTCGCCGGGATCACCGGCGCGCAGAGCACCCACGCGAGCCCCGCCGACCAGCACTGTCCGGCGGCGGAGATCTTCGCGAAAGCTCGGCGGCGGTTCGGTCACCCTCGACGGGCGGCTCGTCCTCGTCGCCGAGATCGCCGATCTGGATCTCGCGCGAAGGTTCACGGTCTCGCTCGGCGCCGACGGGGAGGGGGCTCGACTGGGCTACGGGGACCGGGAGTTCGTGAGCTGACCGCGCGGCGGCACGCGCGGACCACGCACGGCCGGTCCGGGTCCGGGGCTGTTCTCACCCCGAACCCGAACCCGAACCCGAACCCGAACCCGAACCCGAACCCGAACCCGGACCCGAACCCGGACCGGCGCAGCGGCCGGGCGGGCGCACCGGACCGGCGCAGCGGGCGGGCGCCCGCCCCGTCGGCTATCCGGCGTAGGTCTCGAACTCGGCGATGCGGGGGGTGCCGGTCGAGCCGACGATCTCGAAGGTGATCTTCTTGAGCGTGGTGCGGGGGACGGTGACGGCGCCGGCCCCGCTGCCGGAGGCGAGGACGGCTCCGGTGTCGCCGTTGAGGACGCGCCAGGAACCGATGGCACCGGCCGAACCGACCGCCTCGCGGATGGTGATCGCAGACACGGTGGTGGCGGAGCCCCACTTGACGGACACCGAGCCGGTGGAGCCGGCGGGCGACCACCAGGTGCCGAGGTCGCCGTCCCGGACGTTGCCGTAGCTCGTGCCGTCGGCCTTGCTGGAACCGTCGGCGCCCGCTCCGATGCTGAGGTTGGTCCCACCGGGTCCGGTCGGCCCGGGTGTGGGGGTGGTGGGGGCCGGGGTGGGTGACGTGGAGGTGGCCGTGGGCGTCGGCGTGGGGCTCGGGGTCTGCGGGGAGCAGCTGCCGTTCGACACGAGAAGTCCCTTGTCCGCACCGGCCGTTCGGCCGACGACGTCCGGTACGCAGGCGGCGGAGTCGAGGGTGTGGGCGTACGGGACGGAGACGGTGGTGTTGGACTGCGGGTCCGGTCCCGCCGGGTTGTTCTCGGCGCTGCGCGCGGACCAGGTCACATTGTCGAAGATGTTGCCGCCGACCTGCCAGTACCCGGCCGCGTCGGTGTAGAAGGTGCCCAGGACGTCCTTGGAGTCCTCGAAGTAGTTGTTGTCGACCTTGGCGTGGGCGCCGGCGCGGGAGTTGATGCCGGACTCGTTGATTCGCAGGTAGTGGTTGTTGTACATGTGGGCGGTGCCGCCGCGCAGCAGGGGGGCGCGCGAGTCGATGTTCTCGTACAGGTTGTGGTGGTACGTGATGAAGCCGTTCGACAGCTCGGTCTCGCTGGAGCCGACGAGGCCGCCACGGCCGGAGTTGCGCAGGATGCTGTAGGACAGGGTCACGTACTGGGTGTTGTCCTTCATGTCGAAGAGCCCGTCGTAGCCCTCCGACTCGCCGCCCGAGGCCTCCAGGGTGGTGTGGTCGACCCAGACGTTGCGGACGTCGCTCTCCATGCCGATGGCGTCGCCGCCGTTGGAGAGGGGCGAGCCCGACTTCTTGACGTTCCGGACGGTCACGTTCTGGATGATGATGTTGCTGGACTCGCGTATGTGGATGCCGAGTTGGTCGAAGACGGCGCCGGAACCGACCCCGACGAGGGTGACGTTGCTGATCTGCTTGAGCTCGATCACTCCGGCGGCGGTGTTGCAGCTGCCGCCGGACACCTTGGCGGTGTTGGCGTGGTTGATCGTCCCCTCGACCTCGATGGTGATCGGGGTGCTGCTGGTGGCCCGTGCGCACAGGGCCGCGTGGATCGCGGTGCCCGTGGTGGCCCGCACGGTCTGCCCGCCGGCGCCGCCGGTGGTGCCGCCGTTCTGGGTCGCGTAGCCGGTGGCGCCACCGGTCGCCGCAGATGCCTGGGGCATCGACAGCACCACGCCGGTCGCGGCCGCGAGGGCCAGGGTGGTCAGTGCCGCGTGGAGCCGGAGTGCGACTGGTCGTCTCATGCTCGCCGTCCTTCTCGTCTTCGAACGCTGGGGGTGGTTCCTGAATGCGGTGCCGTGCCGTGCCGTGCCGTGCTGTGCAAGCCGTGCCGTGCGTGCGGAACGTCGTTCGGTCCGGAGGGGTCCGCCCATGGACGGCAGGCCTCGGCGAGGCGCTCCGGGATAGAAAGAAAGCGCTTTCTCGCCGGGAGAATAGGGTGACCCCAGGGCAGTGGCAAGGCTTCGCGCAAGACGCCCGCACCGCCATGACGCGCCGTCACGGACCGCCGCGGTTCGGGGGGAGGGGTGCCGCCGGGATGTCCTGTCCGCTTGTCAGTGCGGAGATGATCAAGTAGCGTCCTCCGACGTGAACACCGGACCGGCGATTCGACGCCATACACAGACGGGCCATCCGGTGGACGACTGATCGCTCCGTGGGTGCGCCGAAGGCACCCCCACGGTTCGGCACGCGGACCCCCTCAGTGCTCAGGCACTGCGACGAGTCCCTTTCGTGTCGAATCAACAGCGAGGTCATCCACATGGCAGTCACGTTCAACCACACCATCATCGCCGCCAAGGACCGCCACGAGTCGGCGCGCTTCTTCCGGGAGTTGCTGGAACTCCCCGAAGCGCCGTCCTGGGGCCCCTTCGTCAACGTCCAGCTCGCCGACGGCGTGCTCATCCAGTTCGCCGAGCCCCCGATGGACATCCAGATGCAGCACTACGCCTTCCTCGTCGACGACGAGCTGTTCGAGCGGGCGTACCGGCGACTCTGCGACCAGGGCGTCGAGCACTGGGCCGACCCCCAGATGAAGCGGCCCGGCGAGACGAACGACGAACACGGCGGCCGCGGGGTCTACTTCAAGGACCCGGGCGGTCACGCCTTCGAGCTGATCACGCGGCCCTACCTGTAGGACGAGGCGAGTCCGGCCGGGCACCCGCGTGGCACCCGGCCGGACTCGGCCCTTCCTCATGCCGGGAACAGCCGGTCTCGGCCCCTCGTCAGGCCAGGAACTCGCCGTCCCGCGCCACCACCACACCGCCGTGCACCACCATGTCGCGGCGGGGCATGTCCACGACGACCTGCGGCAGGCACTCACCCCGGACCAGCACGAAGTCCGCCGGGGCACCGGCCGTGAAGTCCGCGTGCGCCAGGCCCATCACGTCCGCTCCCCCGTGCGCCGCGACGTCGTAGCAGTCCCTCAGCTCGTCGTCCAGGCGTACGTCCGTCACCCAGCCGAGGATGTGCGCCCGGTGCATCATGTCGGCGTTCCCGAACGGGCTCCACGAGTCACGCACGCCGTCCGACCCGAGCCCGACCCGCACCCCGTGCTCCCGCAGGCGCGCGATCGGCAGGACCAGCGAGTCGGACGGCGCGACCGTGGTCAGGGCGATGTCCTGGTCACCCAAGTCGGCTGCCATCGAACCGAGTTCACGGTCCGTCAGGCCCGGAAGACAGAACACGTGACTTACCGTCACCTTCCCCGCGAGGGACAGCGCCCGCGTGCGCTCCACGATGCCGCGCATCGCCCGCATGCCCTTCTCCCCGCGATCGTGCAGGTGGATGTCCACGCCCACACCATGACGGTCCGCGATGCCGAACACGACGTCCAGCTGATCGTCGAGGGCGTTGTCGAATCCGATCGGGTCGATGCCGCCGATCATGTCGATGAGACCCTCGCGCGCCGCCTTCTCGAGGAGCGCGGCCGTCCCCGGTGTCCGGATCACCCCGTGCTGAGGGAAGGCCACGATCTGGACGTCGAGGGCGTGGTGCAGCCGCTCACGCGCCTCCGCCACGCCCTCCACCCCCGCGAGGCCGTACGCCGGTGCCACGTCCGCGTGGGCACGCATGCCGCGCGTGCCCCGGGACACGGCGTGCGACATCAGGCCGTACGCGCGCTCGACCACCGGGCGCCGCTGGCTGCGGAACAGCTCCACGTCCTGTGCCACGTAGTCGGCGATCGCGCTCGCCGGCCGCCGCGACACCCACGATCCGCCCCAGGTCGTCTTGTCGGGGTGGATGTGCGCGTCCACGAGCGACGGCAGTGCGATCCGGCCGCCTCCGTCGACGACCTTCGCGCCGTGCGGTGCCGGGCGGTCGGAGACACGGCCGTCGACGACCACGAGGTCCCTGGCCTTCGCCGCGCCGAACGGGCGGACATTGCGGAAGACGACCGTCCTGGCTCGGCGTCCCGAGGCGCTGGAAGCGGCCGCTTCGGCGGTGACCGGGGCCGCTGCCGTCGCGGGCCCGGCCGCGGCGGCGGAGGCCGTGGCGCCTGCCAGCGCCGCGGCTCCCGCCAGCATCGTGCGACGGGACAGCGCGCCGGGGGAGGCGGGAGAGGGCGACTGCGAGGACGACGGTGACTGCATGGGGGCTCCTTGGCGGGGATGGGACGGCGAGTCGGTGGGGGGCGGGACGGCGCGAGTCGGTGAGGAGGGGACGGCGAGTCGGCGGCGCCGAGACGGTGAGCCGGCGGCGGGACGGTGAGTCGGTGGTCGGTGGCGGCGGGACGGCGAGGTCGGTGTCGTGAGGGCGGGCGCCACGGATCGTTCCGGCCTGCCCGATGAGCGGCGATGCCGGTCGCGGGGAGGGCGACAGGGGTCGGGGAGGGCGACAGGGAGGGTCGGGGAGGGCGACAGGGAAGGGCGGGGCCGTGTCAGGCCGCCACCACCCCCGCCCGTACCACCGCCACCGGACGCCTCAGGACCGTCAGGTCCGCCAGCGGGTCGCCCGACAGCAGGAGGGCGTCGCCCGTGGAGCCGCGGGTGAGGCGGCCCGCCGTGCGGGTGAGGCCCAGGAGACGGGCCGCGCCCGTCGTCGCCGTGCGGATCGCGTCGAGGGGCGAAAGCCCCGCGGAGTGCATCAGCTCGACCTCGCCGCCGATCGGGTCCACCACCCCGCCCGACGAGTCGGTGCCCGCGGCCAGCGGAACTCCGAGTTCGTGCGCGGCGAGGACCGCGCGCTTCAGGACCGGGAGGTACGTGCGTCCGCGCTCGGCGAGGATCGGGTCCGAGGACTCCGCCAGGCCGGCGATCGCGGTGAGGGTGGGCGTGAAATACGTCCCCCGGCGCCGCATTTCGCGCAGCGTGCGCTCGCCGACGAACGCGCCGTGCTCCAGGGAGCGGATGCCCGCCATGACGGCGTCGTGGCAGCCCCGCTCGCTGTAGCTGTGGCAGAGGACTCCCTTGCCGCGCCGCCGGGCCGCCGCCACGATCTCGGCGAGCTGTTCGCGCGAGTACACCTGGGCCAGCGGGTCCTGCTCAGGGAGCCCGGCTCGTTCGTTGACCCGGGTCTTGATCACGTCCGCGCCACGGGCGAGGTTCACCTCCACCACACGCCGCAGCGCCTCCGCCGAGCGCACTCCGTCCTTGAGGCGGGCGAGCGGGGTCAGGTCGGGGTCGGCGAGCACGGTGTCGCCGAGGTTCGGGGTGACGAACACGCCGGCGGCCTGGAGTCGCGGCGCGAGCGCGGGACTGTGCCGGGCGAGTTCGCGGACGGCGATGTCCTGGTAGAAGGAGGTCGATCCGCTGCGCGCGCTCGTCGCGCCCTTGCGGACGGCGTCGCGCGCCTCGGCGGCGGTGCTGAGGTGGATGTGCGCGTCGATCAGGCCCGGCAGGATCCAGCGGCCGTGGGCGTCGAGCACCTCGACGCCGTGCGGCACGGCGACGGCCCCCCGGCGGCCGGCGGCCCGGACGGTGCCGTCCTCGATGACGACGACGGCGTTCTCGGTGACCTCGCCGGTGGCCGGGTCCAGGAGGGTGCCGCCCTGGATCACGAGGTGTCCTCCGCGAGCGGTGTGTCCCTCGCTCGCGGTGGTTCCGGGGGCGCGGCGACCGGAGACGGCTCCCCGCTCACCCGCGGCGGCCGCCTGTCCCGCCGCGGCCATCGTGCCCGCGAGGGCGGCCGCTCCGGCGAGGATGCCGCGGCGGGTCAGCTTACTGGAGGGCGGCGGGGTGGCTTCGACGCACATGGGTGCTCCTTGGGGGAGTGGGCCGACGGCTTCCCCGTTTTGTATACCAAGCTGGAGGTGGCGTACAAGGGTGATGATCCAGAGAATCGGAAACACCCGTTCCGGGGCGGCTATGCCCTGGTTTCTGTCTGCCTCGACGCATTGAGGGGTGCGCGATCACGCATCTTGGTATACGAATACTTGGTGGGCCGGGCCGACCTCACCCTCGGGCTCGGACCTCGCCGAAGAGGGAGCGCAGCGCCACCGCCCTGCTGTCCCGCACGTGCAGCAGCGTGCTCGCCGCGGCCGCCTCAGCGTCGCCCGCGGCGATGTGCCGGTACATCTCGGCATGCTGGGCCCGCATGTGGGCGGGCTCCTCGCGCAGGCCGAACACGAGCCGCAGCTGCCAGCTCAGCTGCTCCATGGTGCGGGCGAGGAGAGGGTTGCCCGACATGGCCACCATGCTCTCGTGGAACGCCGTGTGGGCGGCCACCTCGCGGGTCGCCTCGTCCGCGGCCGCCGCCGACTCGGCCTGGTGCAGCGCGGCTTCGAGGGTGGCGAGTCCCTCGGTGTCGCCCGCCGCGCGCGCCCGCGCCGCCAGCCGGGACGCCTGGACCGTGAGCGGCTCCCACACCTCGTACAGGTGCTCCACGTCGGCGCGTTCCAGGCGCCGGACCCTTACGCCGCTGTGCGGGAGCAGCTCCAGGAGGCCCTCGGTGACCAGGGCGCGCAGCGCCTCGCGCACGGGTACGCGCGACATGCCGAGCTCCTCCGCGACCTCGCGTTCGACGAGGCGGGCGCCCTGGGCGTACCGCCGGTCCACGATCCGCTGAAGGACCGCCTCACGCGCGCGCGTGCTCAGCGGGGCAGCGGCAGGAGCGGAAGCGGGGGTCGGGGCCGGGGCCGGGGTCGCGGCGGAGGCGATGGCGGCTGCGGCGGAGGTGGGGGCGGTCGCGGGGGCGGAGGCCGAGCCCGAGCCCGTTCCCGCTCCCGTTCCCGAGCCCGTTCCGGTACCCGGTCCGGGGCCCGTGCTCGCCGTCCCGTCGCCCGTGGCCGTCGAGTCGGTCCGTCGTCCGTCCGTCACGCGCCCCGACCTCTTCCCTGCTCCGCCGTGCTGTCCGTCCCCCGTTCGGGGTGTCCGGGGCGAGGATACGTCGGTCCGCCGACGGCCACGGGTCAAGCCGTCGGGGTCTGTTGGTCCACACGGTTCGGCCCCGGCTGTGGTACTGCCTTACAGAGACATCGTCAGGTTTGTGCTGAAATACCGCTTTGCCGGTGAAAGGTGCCATCTGTGTCGCAGGAAGATCAGGGGCCGGACGGTCGCCGAGCAGGCGCCGAACGGGGCGGGCGGGAAGGGCTGCCGGTGACGGCGGACCTCCCGGGCCGCCCCGACCACCACCATCGTGCCCGCACCGACCGGATCGTGTTCGGTGTCACCGCCGTCCTCACCGTGGCGTTCGTCGTCTGGGGCGCCACGGCCACGGACAGCCTGGAGAGCGCGTCGAGCGACCTCCTCGACGGGCTCATCCGCAACGGCGGCTGGGCGTTCATGCTGGCCGCGTCCGGCTTCGTCGTGTTCGCACTCTGGCTGGCGATCAGCCGCTACGGCCGGATCACGCTCGGCCAGGAGAGCGAGGGTCCGGAGTTCCGGACGGTGTCATGGATCGCCATGATGTTCAGCGCCGGTATGGGGATCGGCCTGATGTTCTACGGGGTGAGCGAGCCGCTCGCCCACTACGGCACCCCGCCGCCCGGCACGCATCCCGCGGACTCGGCCGAGCGCATGCAGACCGCCATGGCCACCACGCTCTTCCACTGGACGCTGCACCCGTGGGCGATCTACGCGGTCGTCGGCCTCGCCATCGCGTACTCCACGTTCCGGCGGCGGCGCCGGCAGACCATCAGCGCCGTGTTCGTCCCGCTGATCGGTGAGAAGGCCGCTTACGGCGGCCCCGGGCGGGTCATCGACATCCTGGCCATCTTCGCCACGCTGTTCGGCTCCGCCGCCTCGCTCGGTCTGGGCGCGCTCCAGATCGGCAGCGGCTTCGAGGAGCTGGGCTGGATGGAGCAGACCGGCACCGGTCTGCTCGTCGCGATCATCGCCGTACTGACCGTGGCCTTCGTCTTCTCCGCCGTGTCCGGCGTGGAGAAGGGCATCCAGTGGCTCTCCAACATCAACATGGTGCTCGCCGGGATCCTCGCCCTGTTCGTGTTCATCGCGGGCCCCACCATCATCGTGCTCGACCTGCTGCCCACCTCCATCGCCGCCTACATCGACGACCTGCCGCAGCTGGCCGGCCGCACGGAGGCGACCAGCGGCGCTGAGATCCATGACTGGCTGGGCAGTTGGACCGTCTTCTACTGGGCCTGGTGGATCTCCTGGACGCCCTTCGTCGGCATGTTCATCGCCAGGATCAGCCGGGGCCGCACCATCCGCCAGTTCGTCGGCGGCGTCATCCTGGTGCCCAGCACCGTCAGCCTGGTGTGGTTCGCCATCTTCGGCGGTACGGCGATGAAGCTCAGGGAACAGGGCGATCTGGCGGGCGAGTCGACTCCCGAGGGGCAACTCTTCGGTGTGCTCCAGGAGTTCCCGATCACCGGCACCATGAGCCTGCTCGTGATGGTCCTCGTCGGGATCTTCTTCGTGTCGGGCGCGGACGCCGCCTCGATCGTCATGGGCACGCTCTCCCAGCGCGGCGCCTTCGAACCCACCCGCCCCGTGGTGGTGTTCTGGGGCGTCGTGACCGGCGCGGTCGCCGCCATCATGCTCCTCATCGGCGACGGTCAGGGCGACGCCCTCGCGGGTCTGCAGAACCTCACGATCCTGGTGGCGGCACCGTTCGTCCTGGTGATGATCGGCATGTGCGTGGCCCTGATGCGGGACCTCCGCAGGGACCCGCTGATCGTCCGCGGCGAGGTGGGCGTGGAGGTCGTCGAACTCGCCGTGATCGCCGGCCACGAGCAGTACGACGGCGACTTCGAGCTGAGGATCGGCCCCGGCACCCAGGACACCGACGGGCCCTGAACCACCCGAGCGGTCACGCCCTGCCCGCCGCCTTCTGGGTGCGGCGGGACAGGGAGTCCACGACCACGGCGGCCAGCAGGACCGAGCCCGTGATCATGAACTGGACGGCGTTGCTCACGCCCATGATGTTCATGCCGGACTGGATGGATCCGATCACCAGCGCACCGAGCAGCGCCGACCAGACGGTGCCGCGGCCGCCGAAGAGGCTCGTGCCGCCGATGACGGCGGCGGCGATCACGTTCATCAGCAGGTTGCCGCCGCCGGAGGTCTGGCTCGCGGACTGGATCTGCCCGGCGAGGAAGATGCCGCCGACCGCGGCCATGGTCCCGGCGATCGAGAAGACGGACATCCGGACGAACGGCACGCTGATGCCCGCCCTGCGCGCACCCTCGATGTTGCCGCCCACCGCGAAGATCCGGCGGCCGTACGTGGTGCGCCGGAGCACGAAGTCCAGCAGCACGAGCACGATCAGGAAGATCAGCAGGGCCAGTGGCAGCCCCTGGTACTGGTTGAGGATGTACGCCGTGGCGAAGGCGAGGGCCGCGATCACGACGGTCCGCAGGACGATCTCGGCGATGGGGCGGAACGGCACCCGGGCCTTCCGCCGGCGCCCGGCGTCCAGGAGCGAGGCCGTCAGGAACAGTCCGACGCCGACGGCGGCCGTCACATAGGCGGCCGCCGGGCTGTGGTAGATCGTCGAGTACAGCTTGGACACGATGCTCTCGCTCGGGATGTTGACCGTGCCGCTGCTGCCGAGCACCTGGAGCATGAGTCCGTTCCAGGCGAGGTTGCCCGCCAGGGTCACCACGAACGCCGGTACGCCGACCTTCGCGAAGAAGAACCCTTGGATGAGCCCGACGGCGGCGCCGCCGGCGATGGCGACGAGCAGCGCGAGCCACTCGTTCATGCCGTTCAGGACGTTGAGCACGGCGAAGATCGCGGCGCACAGACCGCTGACCGAGCCGACGGAGAGGTCGATCTCGCCGAGCAGCAGGACGAAGACGATCCCGACCGCGATCATGCCCGTGCCGACGATCTGCTGGCTGAGGTCGGACAGGTTCTGGGCCGAGAGGAACGTGCTGTTCAGGCTGCCGAAGACCGTCCAGATGATGATCACGGCGAGCACGACGGGCAGCGAACCCAGTTCGCCGCTGCGCATCTTGCGCCGGAACTCGCCGAGGTATCCCTTGATGCCCTCCTCGCGGACGAGGAGACGGGTGTCGACGGCGGGCACGGCACCGGATGCCGGTTCCTGGCCGGGCTCGGCGCCGGAGGGGTCGCGGCCTCGGTCGCGTCTCATCGCTCCTCCTCCTGATCCCGCTTGCGGGCCTGGCGGCGGGTGACCGCGCTGTCGGTGGCCCCCGTGATCGCGGAGATGATCTCCTCCGTGGTCGTCGAGCGCTTGTCGAAGAAGCCGTTGTTCCGGCCGAGGCGCATCACCGCGATCCGGTCGGCGACCGCCATCACGTCCACCATGTTGTGGCTGATCAGGATGGTGCCGAGGCCCTGCTCGCGGAGCCGCTCGACCAGGTCCAGGACCTCGGCCGTCTGCTCCACACCCAGGGCGGCGGTCGGCTCGTCCAGGATGACGACCTTCGGCGCGCCGATCAGCGAGCGGGCGATCGCCACCGTCTGGCGCTGACCGCCGGAGAGGGAGGCGACGGGGATGCGGACGCTCGGGATGCGGATGGACAGGGTGTCGAGCAGCTCGCGCGCACGCTGGTCCATGCGGACCTCGTCGAGCACGCCGAAGCGCCGCAGCTCCCGGCCGAGGAACAGGTTGGCGACCACGTCGAGGTTGTCGCACAGCGCCAGGTCCTGGTAGACGGTCGCGATTCCGAGGTTCTGGGCGTCGTGCGGCCGGTTGATGGCGACCGTCTTCCCCTCCCAGGTGATGACGCCCTCGTCTGGCGGGTTCACCCCGGCGATCGACTTGACGGCGGTCGACTTGCCTGCGCCGTTGTCGCCGACCAGCGCGACCACCTCACCGGGGTGGACGTCCAGGTCGAAGTCCTTCAGCGCCTGTACCGCGCCGAACCGCTTGGAGATCCCCCGCAGTGAGAGCACGGGTGGCTCCGGCAAAGGAACCGCCTCCTCCGCTCGCCCGCTCGCGCGGGTCCGGGCCCCGCCGGGACGGATGCCGCCCGGGCGGGACGTCCCGGGCCGGAGTGCCCGGGACGGAAACGCCGTGCCGCTACTGGAGACCGGCCTCCTTGCAGGCAGCGGCGTACGTCGGGGTGCAGATCTCCTGGACCGTGTACAGGCCGTCCTTCACGACGGTGTCCTTGATGTTGGTCTTGTCGACCACGACCGGCGTGAGCAGGTTGGCCGGGACCTTCTGGCCACTGCCGCTGGTGACGGTGGTGGGGACCAGGTCGGACGGCAGCGGCTTGCCCTCGGCGAAGTCGACCGCCATGGTGGCCGCGATGTCCGCCTCCGGCTTGTACGGCTTCATGATCGTGATCGTCTGGGTGCCGAGCAGGATCCGCTGGATCGCGTCGAGCTGGGCGTCCTGGCCGGTCAGCGGGACGTTGATGCCCGCCGCCTTCAGAGCGGTGGCGATGCCGGCCGCCAGTCCGTCGTTGGCCGAGTAGACACCGACGATGTTGTCCTTGCCCAGGGCGCTGATCGCGCCGGACATCTGCTGGTTGGCGTTGTTCGGGTCCCAGTTCGGCGTGTCGTACTCCTTGCCGATCTTCACCTTGCCGTCCAGGACCGAGTGCGCGCCGGCCTTGAACTCCGCCGCGTTCGGGTCGGTCGGCGACCCGTTGTGCATCACGATCTGACCGCTCGCCGCCTTGTCGCCGAGCGCGTCGAGGAGCGCCTGGCCCTGCAGCTCGCCCACCTTGCGGTTGTCGTACGAGACGTACGAGTCGACCGGGCCCTGCGCGAGGCGGTCGTACGCGACGACCTTCACGCCCGCGTCATGCGCCTTCTGGACGGAGGACTGGATCGACTTGGCGTCCACGGCGTCCAGGATCAGGACCTTGTCGCCCTTGGCGAGCGCGGTGTTCACCTGTTGCTGCTGGGTGGTGGCGCTCTCGGCGGCGTTGTAGTAGTCGATCTGGGCGTCGGGCGCCAGTTCCTTGATCTTGGCCTCGATGTACGGCCGGTCGAACTTCTCGTACCGCGTGGTCTTGCTCTCCGGCAGCAGCAGGCCGATCCTCACGTCCTGCCGTGCCGACTCCGCGCCCGGCTGGACGGCCCCGCTGGTCGCCACGGCGCCCAGGCAGAGGGCGGTGGCTCCGGCCAGGGCTATCGCGCCCCGCAATGTACGGGTCATGGGAGGCTCCTTCCGTACTCCGCCTTCCCGCCGCCTGATGAGTGCGGGACGCAGGAGGCACATGTCGCCTATATATCGACATTAGCGTCAAGCTGAGGACCGGCAAGCGGGTGAACCGGCTCCGGCCGGACCGCCGTACCACCCCGGGCACGGGACCGCAGGTCGGGCCGGTGCGCGCCGCCCCCGTGACACGGCCGTGCAGGTCGGGGCCGGTCCGTGCGCCCCGCGTCGAGCCCCGGTCCGTGCGCCGTCGCCCCCGGTACGGCACCCTGGCGGCATGCCGAATCCCCGTACCCTCAGCTCCCAGGATCCGGTGGCCGTCGCCGTCACCGCGGCCATCGTCACCGGCGACCTCGACGCCCTGCGCGGGCTGCTCGCCGGGCATCCCGGCCTGGCCGGCGCCCGGGTCGTCGAGGACCGGGAGGGCCGCGGGCCCGGCGGCAGGAGCCTGCTGCACCTCGCCACCGACTGGCCCGGCCACCGGCCGCGCGGCCCCGAGACCGTCGCCGTCCTCGTCGAGGCCGGCGCCGACCCGGACGCCCGTTTCACCGGAGCCCACCGGGAGACGCCCCTGCACTGGGCGGCGAGCAACGACGACGTCCCGATGATCGACGCGCTCGTCGCCGCCGGAGCCGACATCGAGGCCGACGGAGCGGTCATCGCCGACGGTACGCCGCTGGCCGACGCCCGCGCCTTCGGACAGTGGCGCGCGGCCCGCCGGCTGCTCGAACTCGGCGCCCGCCCCACCTTCCAGGACGCCGCGACCCTCGGCCTCCTCGACCTCGTCGAGGCCCGCCTCGTCTCCGCCCCCGTCCCCTCGCCCCGGGAGATCGACCAGGCGTTCTGGGGCGCCTGCCAGGGCGGCCGGCTCGCCGTCGCCGTACGCCTCCTGGAATCCGGCGCGGACATCGACCGGATCGGCTGGGACGACCTCACCCCGCTCGACATCGCCCGCGCGGAGAAGGCGGACGAGGTCGTCGGCTGGCTGACGGACCGGGGGGCGCGGACGGCCGCGGAGCGCCGCGCGGCCGACGGCGGGTGAGCCCGTCCCCGTACGGAGCCGTGCGCCTCAGTACACGTCCCGCACGTACCGCTTGTCGGCCGCCAGCTGCTTGACGTACACCCCCGCCGACTCCTCGTCGAGCCCGCCGTGCGTCACGGCGATGTCACGCAGCGCGCGGTCGACGTCCTTCGCCATCCGGGCCGCGTCACCGCAGACGTAGAAGTGCGCGCCGGACTGGAGCCACGACCACAGCTGGGGCCCGTGCTCGCGCATCCGGTCCTGGACGTAGACCTTGGCGCGCTGGTCGCGGGAGAAGGCCGTGTCGAGGCGGTCGAGGGTGCCGTCGGCGAGGAGGGCGCTGAGCTCCTCCTCGTAGTAGAAGTCCGTGGCGCGGTGCTGCTCGCCGAAGAAGAGCCAGTTCGGGGCCCGGTGACCGAGGGCCCGGCGCTCGTCGAGGAAGCCGAGGAACGGGGCCACGCCCGTGCCCGGCCCCACCATCACCATAGGGGTCGAGGGGTCGGCGGGAGGCCGGAAGTGCGGGGCGCGCTGGACGTGTACGGGGACGGGCGCGCCGGGTTCGGCGTCGGCGAGGAACGGCGAGCAGACCCCCTTCCGGAGGCGACCTCGGCGGTTCTCGTAGCGGACCACGGAGACGGTCAGGGACACCTGACGGGGGTCGGTGAGCGGACTCGAGGAGATCGAGTAAAGGCGCGGCCGCAGGCGGCCCAGGAGCTCGGCCCACTCCTGCGCCGAGGCGCGTACCGGGTGCTCTGCGAGCACGTCCACGGCCTGCCGGCCCCATGTCCACTGGGCGAGCCCGTCCTTGTTGTCGGGCCGGAGGAGCCGCTTGAGGTCGCGGTCGCCGGTCCGCTCGGTGACGAAGCCGAGCAGCGCGGGCGTGACCCGGGTGATGTCGAGGTGGCGGTGGAGGGCCTCACCGAACGGCACCTCGCCCTGGCCGGGCAGGCCCACGGGGCAGCCCGTGTCGAGACCGGTGACGGCGAGCCATTCGGCCACGAGCTCCGGGCAGTTGACGGGATGCACGCCGAGCGCGTCGCCGCTCTCGTAACCGAGCGGCGCTCCGCCCTCGCTGGTGTCGAAGGTGAACCGCCGGACCTCCTTGCCCGCGCCCGGCAGGCTGAGCAGCCGGTTCCCGACGAGCCGGGCGGGCGTGGCGGCCGGGCCGGAGCGACGGACCGGGGCGGGCGGGCGAGGAGAGCCGGGGACGGCCGCGGGGGCGGGCGGGGCTGCCTTGGACCGTGCCCTCGGCTCGTCGGCCAGCCCGGCCATGACCTGGTCGAGCCAGGCGAGGGCGGAGGTCTCGTAGTCCGGTTCGCAGTCGGTACGGGGTGCCAGGCGGACGCCGCCGAGCTCGTCCAGGCGCTGGTCCAGACGCCGCCCGTGCCCGCAGAAGTCGCCGTACGAGGAGTCCCCGAGGGCGAGCACGGCAAAGCGGCGACCGTCCAGACGGGGCGTGTCGGGCGCGGCCAGCGCGTCCCAGAAGCCGGAGCCGTTGTCCGGCGCGTCCCCGTCCCCGAACGTGCTGGTGATCAGCAGCAGGTCGGCGGCGGGCGGCAGCGCCGTGAGGTCGGTCTGGTCCATGCCCGCGAGCGCGGCCCGATGGCCTGCGGACAGGAGCCGCTCGGCGGTGGCGGCCGCGAAGTCCTCGGCGTTGCCGGTCTGCGAGGCCCACAGCACGAGGACCTCACGGCCCGCCGCTCCCGCGCCGTCGACCGGGGCGGACTCCGGCGCGCGGGAGTACAGGCCGGCCAGCACCCCGTTCACCCACTGGGCGTGATCCTCCCGGAAGGGCGCGCCGGGCGGCAGGACGGGCACTCCGGGCGCGCCCGACTCCAGTCCCGCGAGGAAGCCGACGAGATACCGCCGCTCCTCGGCGGAGAGGGCGGGCGGCGCGGTGGGTTCGATGCCCAAGGCGGCCGCGGGGCCGGGTGGTGGGCCGCCGCTCGGAATGACCGCCTTCGGGACCACGGGGACCACGGCGACCATCGGGGCCCGGGCGCCCGGCGCCGGGGCCGCGGTGGCCGTCCGCGCCGGGGCCGCCGCCTTCGTCAGGGCCACCGCGCAGACCTTCAGCTCGGGCTGGAAGGAGAGCGGATCGACGGCGTCGTTGGTGACGGCGTTGACGCACAGGTCCTCGCCGAAGAGGTCGTTCCAGTGGAACGGCGCGAAGCAGCTCCCCGGTGCCACCCGGTCGGTGACCACGGCGGGCAGCACGGCCTTCCCGCGCCGCGAGGCGATCTCCACGGGGTCGCCCTCCGCGATGCCGAGCCGCGTGGCGTCCCCGGGGTGCAGTTCGACGAACGGCGCCGGGTTCAGCTTGTTGAGCTTGGGAACCTTTCCCGTCTTGGTGAGGGTGTGCCACTGGTGCTGTAGCCGCCCGGTGTTGAGAACGAACGGATGGGCGTCGTCGGGCATCTCGGCGGGGTCGATGTGCGGCCGGGCGTGGAAGACGGCCCGGCCGCTCGCCGTCGGGAAGACGGGGCCCTTCCCCGGCCCGTCGCCGTTCCCCCCGCCGTACCGGATCGGGTTCCGCGCCGGACCTCCGCTCGCGGCCGGCCACTGGACGGGGGTGGCGCGCAGGCGCTCGTACGACACGCCGCTCAGGTCGTAGCCGGTCCCGGGGTTCCCGGCGCGTCTGATCTCCTCGAAGACCTCCTCCGCGCTGTCGTACGAGAACGCCTTCTCGTACCCCATCGCGCACGCGACGCGGGCGATGATCCGCCAGTCGGCGAGGGCCTCCCCGGGCGGGTCGACGGCCGGCCGGGCCAGGGTGAGACTGCGCTCGCTGTTGATCAGTACGCCCTCGGTCTCGGTCCACAGGGCGGCGGGCAGGACGACGTCCGCGTGGGCGTTGGTCTCGGTGTCGGCGAACGCGTCCTGCGTGATGACGAGTTCGGCGGCCCGCAGGCCCTCGACGACGGTGCCGCGGTTGCCGACGGAGGCGACCGGGTTGGTGCAGATGATCCAGCAGGCCTTGATCTCGCCGTCCGCCATGCGCCGGAAGAGGTCGACGGTGCCCTGCCCGGAGCCGTCCTCGCGGATCGTGCCGGGCGGGAGGTCCCAGAGCTCCTCGGTGAAGGCCCGGTCCTCGGCGACCAGGACCGAGCGCTGGCCCGGGAGGCCGGGTCCCATGTAGCCCATCTCGCGGCCGCCCATCGCGTTGGGCTGGCCGGTCAGGGAGAAGGGGCCGGAACCGGGGCGGCAGATCGCTCCGGTCGCCAGGTGCAGGTTGACCAGGGCGTTGGTGTTCCAGGTGCCGTGGGTGGACTGGTTGAGGCCCATGGTCCAGCAGCTGGTCCATTCGCCCGCCGTGCCGATCCACTCGGCGGCGGTACGGATGTCGGCCTCGGGTATCCCCGTGACACGGGCTACGGCGGCGGGCGGATAGTCGGCGAGGAACGGGGGCATCGCCTCCCAGCCCTCGGTGTGCGCGGCCACGAAGCCGGGGTCGGTGTGGCCGTTCTCGTGCAGCAGGTGCAGGAGCCCGTTGAGCAGCGCGAGGTCGGTGCCGGGTCTGATCCGCAGGAAGAGGTCGGCCTTGTCCGCGGTGGCGGTGCGGCGGGGGTCGACGACGATCAGCTTCGCACCCGCCTTGACCCGTTCCATCATGCGGAGGAACAGGACGGGGTGGCAGTCGGCCATGTTGGAGCCGATGACCAGGAAGACATCGGCCCGGTCGAGGTCGTCGTAGGAGCCGGGCGGGCCGTCCGCGCCGAGGGACAGTTTGTAGCCGGTGCCGGCGCTCGCCATGCAGAGCCGCGAGTTGGACTCGATCTGGTTGGTGCCGATGAAGCCCTTGGCCAGCTTGTTGGCGAGGTACTGGGCCTCCAGGCTCATCTGGCCGGAGACGTAGAGCGCGAAGGCGTCGGGTCCGTGCTCGTCGACGATCGCGCGCAGCCTGCGGGCGGTCTCCGTGAGGGTCCGGGCGGTGTCGGCCGGCTCGGGATCGGCCCCGCGCTCCTTCCGTACGAGCGCGGTGGTCAGGCGTCCGGGGGCGGCGAGGAGATCGGCGGTGGTGGCGCCCTTGGTGCACAGGCGTCCCCGGTTCGCGGGGTGGTCCTTGTCGCCCGTCGCCTTCAGGACCGTACGGCGCCCGTCGGGCCCGGTGCCGATGTCGAGGAGCATGCCGCACCCCACGCCGCAGTACGAGCAGACGGTCCGCACCTGGTCGGGCGTACCGGCCGTACCGGCCCGGGGGGTCGGCGTGTCCTGTCGGGTCACCGGGGCGCCTCTCTGTGGAACCGTTCGAGCCCCGACCGTACGGAACGACCGTTACACCCGTGTCAACCCGGCGGATCTTGGTCCGTAACACCGGTCACACAGCGGCACCGGCCGCGGTGTGAGAACCGGGGGTACGCGCGCGTGGCGCCGGCCGAGCCGGTGGCGGCGCCGATGCCGGGCCGATGGCGGCGCCGGTGCCGGGCCGGACCTGTGCCGGGCCGGACCTGTGCCGGGCCGGACCTGTGCCGGGCCGGGCCGGACCTGTGCGCGAGGGCTCGACGTCACGGAGCGGCGGGGCCTCCGGCGGCATCGGCGGTTCGCAGCAGGCGGAGGAAGGCCTTCAGGCCGGTGATGATCTCCTCGTTGTCGGTGAGGCGGTTCACCGTCGATTCGAACTCCCGCGCCAGCGCGGCGATCCTCCGGTCGGTCTCGTCGGCCCGCTGATGCGCGGAGAGCGCGACGGCGTCCACCGTACGGCGCAGCTCGGCGAGGGCCCGGTACTGCTCCTCCGCCTTGCCGTCGAGCACCGACGCCCCGTTCTCCAGGGCGGCGACCCGCCCGGTCAGCGCCACCACGTCGTCGCGCGGGAACGTCACGTCCCTGAGCAGGACGCCGAGCCTCCGCCGCAGTTGGCCGAAGTACGCCCCGGCCGGTCTGAAGAACGTACTGAGGAGGAAGAACCCGGCGAACCAGTAGCCCGCCCCGCGCCCGGTCGCCGCGGCCACGGCGAGCGCCACGCCGGCCGTCACCACATGCCCGCCGACGGCGGCCCGCAGCATCACGCGCGCGATGCGCCGCGCCTCGGTGTCCCGCTCCTTGGAGACGTCGATGCCCTTCTCCCGGCTGAGCGCGATCTCGGCGAGGACCGCGTGCGCGCGGAAGTACAGGTTCCACGGGGCGGTGAGGAGCAGCAGGAGCCACAGCAGCCCGAGGGCACCCGCGCCCACGGCGAGGACCGTGCCGGGCGGTACTCCCACCGCGTACGCGAGCACCAGCGCGCCGACCGCGAGCCCCGCAGCCACGAACACTCCCACGACCTTGCTCATGCCGCCCCCTCCGAGCCTGTGCGCACCCTGGCGCCATGGTCCCGCCGGGCCCCGCTCCGGGCCATGAGTACCGGTACTCAGATCGGTCGCCGTGGTCCGAGGGCCACGGCCGTGGGGGGGCGGCCGGGGGGGGGGGGGGGCGCGCCCCCCCCGGGCGG